>CALGKS010000303.1 GCA_937930475.1 uncultured Collinsella sp.
AGTCTGCGGAGCCCCAAGGCGTTCCCAGCTTTGACGACGAGCCGCAGATGGCAATCGATACCGAGGGCGCGGTCGCCGAGAACCACGAGGCCCCCGCGGCCGTCTTTGGCGGCGCGGCAACGGCTCCGTCCGGCTCGGCACACGAGGGCGGCCTGCCGCTCGTCGATGGCGCCGGCGAGGACCCGGCCGCCACGATGGCCATGCCCACCATGCCCCAGGAGTAGGTCCACGCATTTATCACCATCATGTACCTGCGCTGTTACCGTACGCAGATGAGCGGGACGGCAAGTGTTGCGCTGCGGGTATAATGGACAGCATTCAAACGGTGGGCATCGAGGTGCCCGCAGGAGAGGAATGATCATGGGAAAGACTTTCAGCTTTGTCTCCGGTGCGCTCTTTGGTGCTGCTGCCGGCGCTATCATCGGCGTTGCCCTGGCCCCGCGCTCGGGTGCCGAGACCCGTGCCATGGCTGCCGATATCGCCAACGACGCCTGGGACAACATGCGTGACACCTACGAGCACAGCGCCGAGGAGGCCCGTGCCGCGGTCAACGACTTTGGTCCGATGGTCGACGCCAAGACCGATGACCTGCGCGCCAAGGTCGACCTGGCCCGCGAGCGCATGGACCAGCTTCGCGAGCAGCTCAACGATGCCATCTCGGGCGGCAACGTGACGCCCGCTGCCGACGTCGTGGTCGAGAACGTCACCGAGGCCGGCACCGAGGCCACGGAGCCCTCGACCGAGGCATAATGCGCGCAGGGGATTTTGTCGGCGTCAAGGTTTACCGCAAACCTGCCGAAGACAAGCGCACCAAAAAGGACGGCACGCCGCGCAGCCCTAAAAAGCTCGGCAAGATTCACTTTCCCGTCTTTACCCCGGGCGGCACGCGCGTGGTGGGCTTTATGGTCCGCCAGTCCGATATCGCGGGTATGATCGAGCGTCCCGACCGCTTTGTGGCGCTCGATGCCATCGGCGTCTATGAGGGTGCTGTCGCGGTCGACGACGTCAAGGGCACCTATGATGCCGCCGCAGCCAAGCGCCTCGATATCAACCTGGACGATTGCATCATCTGGGTCGGCATGGACGTGCGCACGGAATCGGGCGATGTCGTGGGCTACTGCTCGGACGTTGAGTTCAAGCCGTGCTCGGGTATTGTGCAGATGTTCTACGTGACCGCCGGTGCCGCTTCGAGCGTGCTGGTGGGCGACACGCAGGTGCCGCCGACGATGCTGCGCGGCTACGAGAACGGTGCGATGATTGTCTCGGACGAGGTCAAGGCGCTCGGGTATTCGGGCGGCGCGGCCGCCAAGGCTGCCGAGGCCAGTGTCGTGGTAGGCGATAAGGTCAAGAAGGGCGCCAAGGTGCTCGATGACAAGGGATCGGTCGCCGTGGACAAGGGCAGTCGTGCACTGGGCAAGCAGCTCGGCAAGACGCGCGGTATGTTCAAGGCCTTTAAGGACGAATATCAAAAGGCGAGCGGGGGCTCGTCAAAAGCTAGCAAATAGAGACGTACCACATGATGGGAGGCGAGCCGGAGACATGTTGCTCCGGCTCGCTGTGTTTATGGGGGAGGGCATATGCGCCAAAACGGATCTAACTTAAACGGGCGCTCGGGTGCGCGTCCGACGGCGCGCCGCGACCTGGGGCAGCTGCCCAGCGGTCAGCGTCGACGTCGCCGTAAGCCCGGCGCGATGTACCTCAACCATAGCCGTGGGTTTAGCGATCGCAGCGCGCGCATCGGCAACGGGCGCTCGCCGCGCCGACCGTCCCGTCTGCCCTATGCGCTTATCGCCGTGGGTTGCGCGCTCGTGCTGTTTATCGCTGCCGTCGTGGGCTACGTCAACCGCAGCGTGGACGTGGAACTCAACGGGCAAAAGACCGCGGTGCGCGTGGGCTCTACGTTGCAGAATCTTATCGACGATCAAAGCCTGACCGAAACGTACGACGCCGGTGATCTGCTGGCCGTCGACGACAGCGTGCTTAAGCGCCATGGCGGCGAAAAGCTGTCGGTGAAGGTCGACGGCAAGCGCGTGAAGCAAGGCAAATGGGATAGTCGCGAACTTGAGGGCGGCGAGAAGGTGACGGTCAAGGACGGCCGCAACGCGTACGAAAAGCACGAGGTCCAGGCCACGACTATCGAGCCAAAGCTTAAGGTCGAGGGCACGGGTGCCATTGAGTATGTCAAAGCCTGGGGTGTTCAGGGCCGCTCCGAGGTATGGGTCGGCGAGCAGTCGGGCAAGACGCAGGACCGCGGCGAGGTCGTGCCCGCCACCGACTGCGTAGTCGAGTGCGCAAGCGTAGCGCCCAAGGGCAACGAAAAGTACGTGGCCCTGACATTTGACGAGGGTCCGAGCGGCGCGACCAAGCAGATCTTGCAGGTGCTCAAGGAAAAGGGCGTCACGGCGACGTTCTTCCTTTCGGGCGATGCCGCGGAAGCCTCGCCCGCTACTGCCAAAGCGATTGTCGATGCCGGGTGCGAGATCGGCTCCAACAGTTACAGCGATGATTCGCTCAAGGGCGAAAATCGCGAGACGGTGCGCAAGCAGATTTCGAAGGGCACCGAGGCTATTAAGTCGGCGACCGGCGTTAAGACGATGTTGCTGCGTGCCCCGTATGCCGCCTTTGACGAGCAAAACTGGATCGACTCGATGGACCTGGTGTCTGCCGTTGTCTCGTGGAATATCGACTCGGGCGACTGGCTGCTCAACGGTGCCGACGAGCAGGTCTCGACGGTGCTCGATTCGGTGACGCCGGGCAACATCGTGCTGCTCACCGATAGCGACGAGTGCGCCGAGCAGACGCTCGAGGCGCTGCCGCAGATTATCGATGGCCTTGTTGCCGACGGCTACAAGATCGTGACGCTCAGCGACCTGGTCAAGACGGACACGTCGCTCAGCAAAAAGCTCACCTCGCTGACGAAGGTCACGATGCCCAAGAACGCCGTGTTCCCCCAACTCGCCGAGGACGACGAAACCACGGAGTAGTCATCGGGGACGTTCTTAAACGACTATGTCACGGATACGTCAGCGTTTGGTATGCCTGCAATGTGCAGCGCATAAATTCGATGCCGCAGGGCGATGCTGATGCTATAGTTACTGCGGTTAATGAGGGTCAAGAGAAAGGTTACAGGTGAAATCCAAACCTCGACCATACAGTCGATGACCCCGTGCAGGTGCTTTTTGCGCATGCACGGGGTGTAAGCGTCGAGCGGCGTGCCGCCCGCGCATGCGTATACATATCCAGAAGCCCCCGGACGCCGCACGCGCGGCCGCGTCCGGGGGAATAATGATGGGGAGCACCATTGAATTATCTGAGTGAGATGCTCAAATTGCCGGTCTTGGACGTCGACGGCGAAAAGCTCGGCGTGGTCAACGATTTTGGCATTGCTACCGGCGAAGTTTTTCCGCACGTGACGTCGCTCGCGTTCCGCGGCCCCGGCAAGACGCCGTTTATGATCAGCTGGCGCAAATGGGTCGATCGTATCGACGAGACGGGTGTACACCTTAAGACGTCGGCCACCGAAATCCGTTTTTCGTACCTGCAGCCGACCGAACTCTTGCTTGCCCGCGACGTGCTCAACAAGCAGATCGTCGACACGCAGGGCATGAAGGTCGTGCGTGTAAACGACATCAAGTTTTCCATGTCGGGCGAAAATCAGCTGCGTCTGCTGGGCGCCGAGGTCGGTGCCCGCGGTCTGCTACGCGCCATCAGCCCCGCGCTCGAGCATATCGTCGAAGGCTTTATGAAGCACCTGGGCAAGCCGCTCAGTGAGGACATCATCGCTTGGTCCTACATGGACCTGCTCGACCGCTCGACCAAGAACATTCAACTCTCGGTGTCGCACAAGACGCTTGGCGAGCTGCATCCTGCCGACATCGCCGACATTATCGAGCAGCTCGACCCGCGCCTACGTGCGCAGGTGTTTGCGCAGCTCGATACTGCCCAGGCCGCCGAGGCCATCTCGGAGTTCGATGACGACGAGCTTATGACCGAGATGCTCGAGGGCCTGTCCGACACGGACGCATCGTCGATGCTGGCCATGATGGACCCGGACGATGCAGCTGACCTGATCGACGAGCTCGATTACGAGAAGGCCGAGAAGCTCCTGCGCCTGATGGGCGTCAAGGAGGAGAAGGCGATTCGTAACCTGCTGGGGTATGAGGACAACACCGCCGGCCGCATCATGACCTCGGAGTTTGTCTCCCTGCCCGCCACGGCAACGGTCGGTGACGCCATCGAGGCGATTCGCGAGCTCGACGAGGACTTCGAGAGCGTCTACTACGTCTATACCGAGGATCCGAGCGGCATGCTGACGGGCGTGCTTTCGCTGCGCACGCTGATCGTAGCTGACCGCGATGCCACGCTGGGACAGCTGGCCTATCGCGACCTGGTCTATGTGTCGCCCGACGAGGACCAGGAAGACGTGACGGACGAGATGACCAAGTACGACCTGGTTGCCATCCCTGTCTGCGACGAGAACCGCCACATCCTAGGTATCGTGACCTTCGACGACGCCATGGACGTTATCGCCGAGGAGCATCAGGAGGACCTGCAGATCGCCGGTGTCGGCTCGGGCGATAGCGCGTCGGACGACTCGACGAACGTGCTCAGCTGGTTCGTGCATCGTCAGTACTGGGTCGTCGTGTGGGGCATCGCCTCGTGCATTATGGCGACCGTGCTGGGGACGGCGCTGCGCTCCGCGCATCTGGTGGTGTTCCCCATGTGCGCCATGCCGCTCGTGCTGCTGGCTGCCTCGCGCATGGTGTCGTTCGTCAAGAACTACTTCCTCGAGTACGACGGTCACGACGACGAGCCCAAACCGTACCTGGGATTCTTCTTCCAGAGCACGGGCATGGGTCTGATCCTTTCGCTCGTGACCTACCTGTGTGCGCAGCTGGTGCGCACCGCCGCATTCCCCGATGCCCCCATGTTCGAGGAGCAGCTCTTTACCGGCTGCTTTAACCTTGCGGCCATCATTTGCCTGGTCGGCAACATGAGCGCCGTGATTTATCTGATGGTGCTGTTCTGGCGCGATGAGCACGACCTCAATACGTCGGGTACCGCCATGAACGTCATCGCCGTCATGATCTCGTGCGTGGCGTACTGCACCGCCGCGGTGCTGCTCACCATGTCGGTCATGGGATAGGTGGTCGCGTGCAAAACACGAAGCAAAAGCCGAGCACCAAGCAAAAGCTGACCATTGCGGCCATCTTTGGCGCCATGGGCCCCGGTCTGCTGGCGGCGCTTTCGGGTAATGACGCCGGCGGCATCGCCACCTATTCCAGCGCGGGCGCCAGCTATGGTTACAAGATGCTCTGGATGCTTCCCGTCATGACCGTGCTGCTTATCGTGACGCAGGAGACCGCGGCGCGTTGCGGCTGCGTAACGGGCAAGGGTCTGGCTTCGCTCATCCGCGAGCGCTTTGGCGTTCGCAAGAGCGTGCTGGCCATGGCGGCGCTGTTGATTGCCAACACGGCCGTGACCATCTCGGAGTTCGCGGGCATCGCGAGCGGCCTTGCTCTGTTTGGCGTCCCGGCGAGCATCTCGGTGCCGCTTGTGGCGCTGCTGGTATGGATGCTTACCATGTCGGGCAGTTTCCAGCGTATCGAGAAGATTTTGCTGCTGGTGAGCTGTGTGTTCGTGACCTACATCGTCGCCGCATTTATGGCTGGTCCCAACTGGGGTGAGGTCGCGGTCGACTTGGTCGTGCCCAATATTCAGAACGACCCCAACTACGTGTCGCTCGTGGTCGCAACAATCGGTACCACCATCGCGCCGTGGATGATCTTCTTGGCGCAGAACAACGTGGTCGATAAGAACGCGGGCGAGGACGACATCGTACTGCAGCGCATCGATACCGTTAGCGGCTCGATTGCTGCTGATATCATTGCGGGCTTCATTATCATCACGACCGGTACGGTGCTGTTCCCGGCGGGTATTCAGATCAGCGATGCTGCCGATGCCGCCCGTGCACTGGAACCTATCGCGGGCCAGTGGTCCACGGTGCTGTTCGCCTCGGGCCTGGTTGCGGCGAGTTTTTTGGCTGCATGCGTGCTGCCGGGCGTTACGTCCAGCGCCATCTGCGAGGCATTTGGTTGGGAGCGCGGCGCCGATCGCAGCTGGGACGAGGCTCCGGTCTACCGCGGCATCATTACGGCCATCATCGGTATCTCGGCCGTGCTGGTGCTCATGCCCGGTGTCGATCTGTTCCAGATTATGATGACCTCGCAGGTCATCAACGGTGTACTGCTGCCCGTGGTTTTGGTGTTCCAAGTGGTTATCGCCGCCGATCGTCACATTATGGGCGCCAACCGCAGCGGACGCGTGTGGAACGTGCTCACGTGGGCGACTATCGGTGTGATTACGGTGCTGACGGTCGTCATGTTTGTTCTGCAGGCGATGGGCTACAGCGCGTAGCGTCTCTTTTGGGTTTCGAGCGGGCCGTGGCCATGGGCTGCGGCCTGTTTTTTGCCTGATGTAGGGGGTTGGTTATATACGCGTGGGCAAAAAATGCCAAATATGAGTACTGTTGCTAATCCGGTGACAATTAAGATAATGAAGATAATGAACATAACTAAAGTATCTGTTAATTAATATCGATACAGCCAGGCTTTAAGCCGATTATTCTGGCCGGTCCAAAGGGGTATGGCGACCGAAAGAACGCCATTTTGGGCCATTTTGCCTGTTACTAAAATGGTATCAGTACTCATATTTGGCATTTTTTGCCCACGGCCCCTTTGGGGCCGGCTCGAAAAGAGCAACCTTGGGGTGTTTGCTGCGGGTGCGGGGCTTGCAGACGACACTCGGGGTGGCGAGGAACTCAGAATTCGGCCGCGGAAGGGCATTCATCGACCGCGTCAGGAGTGTCCCTAAGTGCCGGCACATATGGAACGTCCCTAACTGCCGGAGGGGGGCGTCGGTTGTGGCCGACGCCCCCCTCCGGGTGCAAGCGGATTTGACAGTGTGTTACTTGTCGGTGCCTAGCTTGTGCGGTTTGTAGGCGAGCGCGTTGACGAGTGCGTCGGCGGCGGACTTGACGGCCGTCGGCTGCGGATCGTTAACGTGGTCCTCGGGATGCACGGGCAGGTCCTTCTTGACGGCATCGTGGATGAGCTTAAGGTACTCGGCCACGCCCGCGTTCGAAAGGTGCGTGCCGTCGCCGTCGAACAGATCGTTGCGGTTGGCACTATATCCGTACCAGTCGATAACGCGCACGTTTTTATAGCGCGTGGCGGCGTTGGCGATGGCCTGATTGGTGGCGCCGACCCATGGCTGCGGGCTGCGCGTGTTTACAAATACGACGGTGCGCTGATTGCCGGCATCGGCCATGATGGCGTCAATTTGGGCATCGGTCACCAGGCCGTTGGTGCCCAGCGCAAAGACTACGATCTTGCCGGCGAGGTTCTGCTGGATATAACCCTCAAATGTTGTGCGGCCCGCATCGAACTGGCGGCCCTTTTCGGCATCGATGTGACTGTGGGGGAACACGCCGTCAAAGGAATCGACGGCGCGCAGCGACACGGAGTCGCCGATCATCAGCAGGTCGTAGGATCCGTCGGGGAAGCCGTCGTTGTCCTTGTCGGTGTCATCGGCCGCCTGCTGGTCCTGGGGTTTTGCATTTTTGGCTTCCTTGTTTAGGATTTCGGCGCCCTCGCCGCTCAGCGCGGATGTGTCGGGCACAAAGACCAGACCACCCAGCGCCACGACAAGCACGACGCCGCAAACGGCGCACACGGGAATATGCGCGCGCACCCAGTTTGCGGGCATGGTGGTGCCTTCGCGGAGCTCGGAAACGGTGCGTCCAAAGGCGCCCTTCCTAAACGGCGTCTCGATAAAGCGATAGGAGCACTCGGCTACGGCGACCACCACAAGTACCTGCAAGATGTACTGCCACCAGGGCGTATCGCTGATGTTGGCGACCGGGTTCATGAGCAGCAGCAGTGGATAGTGCCACAGGTAGATGCTGTACGAGCGCTTGCCAACCCACACGAGCGGCTCAGCGGACAGCGCGCGGGCAACCATTCCCTGGGGCTGCACGCAGGCTGCGATGACCATGAGCGTGAGGATGGAGCATAACAGCGTGCCGCCGCGATACTGGAACGCGGTGTAGCCGTTGGTGAGTGCGACCATGGCGGCAAGGCCAACCAGACCCACGACGCCTAAGACATCGATGGATGCGGGCGAGGACCAAAAGCGCACGAGGGCGCTCGGCTGTGCCAGGGCGGTATCGGCTGATTCGTCGGCCTTCTTGTCAGGCTTGTCCTCGGCTTTCTTGCCGTGCTTGGCGGCGCCAGCCAGGCGATTGAGCCCCAAACGATGAGCGAGACGCACCGGCGCCAGGTCGCGATCGGGGATAAAGGCCATCCAGGCACCCAGTAGCAGCGAGAACACGCGGGTGTCGGTGCCGTAGTACACGCGGCTGGGGTCGGCGGCGGGATTGTAGAGCACCATCATGGCGAGGGCAGATACCGCGGCAAGGCCCAGAACCACGCGGCGCGTGTTGGGCTTGCTCACATGCATGGATACCATGGCAAACAGCAATGGCGGCCAAATCAGGTAGAACTGTTCCTCGATGGCGAGCGACCAAAAGTGCGTGAGCGGCGAGGGGTCGCCCAGAGCATTGAAGTACGAGACGTTTTGGGCAATCTGCCACCAGTTATTAAAAAACAGCAGCGACGGCAGGATGTCGGGGCGCATCTTGGTGAGCATCACATGGTTAAAGATGGTGCACAGCGCGCAGGTCACCACCACAACGGTTACCACGGCGGGGAACAGGCGACGGATGCGGCGAATCCAGAAGCTCTTGAGGTCGATGCGGCCGGTCTTTGACACTTCGTTGATGAGCAGGCGCGTGATCAGATAGCCCGAGAGCACAAAGAAAATCGTGACGCCAAGCAGGCCGCCCTGTGCCCATGTGAGGTTGAGGTGATAGAGCACTACCGCGACGACGGCGAGCGTGCGCAGGCCGTCGAGGGCGGGGATATATCGAGATTTGGGGCGCGTGGGCGCCTGTTCTTTTGCGGCGCTGTTGGTGTGGGCACCCTTGTTGGCGGGCGCACGATGAGAGCCTGCGGCGTGGCGCGGCTCGGTGGCTTGTCGGTTAGCGCGCGAACGTTCGTGCGGCGCTTGTTGATCGCTCGCGTGGCGTGAACTGCGCGAACTCGATCGCGGGAATTGTTCCATAAAACATCATCCAATGACGAGAATAATCAGCACGTCTTCATTGTAACCGCCTGCTCCTGTGAATGCTTGCTGCCGGCGCAAGCTCAAGCGCGCGTCCACATCAAAGTGAACTAAAGTTATAGAGGCGCGAGAGCGCACGATTGACGGCCAACGGCGGGTGCAGAGCCCGCGGACGAGGAGGTTTCCATGGCAGATAGCGGCATCGTTGCGGTGTTCGGCAGCATGAACATGGACCTTTCGGTGGCGTGCGAGCGCATGCCGCGTGCGGGCGAGACCGTTGGCGGCAGCGGGTTTATCACCAACGCCGGCGGCAAAGGCGCCAACCAGGCCGTAGCTGCTGCGCGCATGGGCGCGCACACGCATATGATCGGCGCGGTCGGCTGCGACGCATTTGGCACGTCGCTCGTGGCGGGGCTCCAAGACGCCGGCGTGGACTGTGTCTTTGTAGCGCGTCGCGATGACGTGGAGACGGGAACGGCGACCATCATTCGCTGCGAGGGTGACAACCGCATCGTGCTGTCGCCGGGTGCCAACCATGCGCTCGCGGGCGAGGATGTTGCCCGCGCGCTGAGGCGTCTGGTAGCCGATGAGCTCGACGGAGACGCCAGCGATATTGCCCCGGCTGCCGGAAGCGTCTTTATCGCCCAGGGCGAATGTGACCTTGCGACGACGGCCGAGGCGCTTGTTTGCGCTCACGAGCTCGGGTTCTATACGGTCTTTAATCCAGCGCCTGCCTGCGAGTTGCCTGCGGAGGCCTGGCCTGCGGTCGACCTGGTCTGTCCCAACGAGACTGAGTGCCAGGTGCTGACGGACATCTTGCCCGCGGATGATGTGAGCTTTGTCGCGGCGCTCAATGCCCTGCTCGCCAAGGGCGCCGGAGCTGCGGTCATCACGTTGGGCGGCGCCGGGTCGGTTACGCTCGGCGATGACGGCGAGCCGCTGCGCATGCCGGCGCTTTCGAGCGCGGTGGTCGATACGACGGCCGCGGGCGATACGTTTATCGGTGCGCTTGCTGCGGCTCGTCTGGAGGGGCTGCCGCTCTTTGAGTGCATGGCGTCGGGCGCACGCGCCTCGGCGGTGGCGGTGTCGCGCTTGGGTGCGCAACAGTCGATTCCCACGCGCGCCGAAGTCGATCGCGTGTTTGATTTAGACGATTTAGTACAAGACGGAGAAGCGGAGTAGAACAATGGCAATTAAGAAGCTGATCCTTGATCTGGATATGGGTGTGGACGATGCGATGGCGCTTGCCTATGCCATCGCGAGCCCCGAGGTTGAGCTCGTGGGCATCACCACGTGTTTTGGCAACGTGCGCGTCGACCAGTCGGCACATAACTGCCTGGCGGTGCTCGACCTGTTGGGTCGTCCCGAGGTGCCGGTGTACCTGGGTGCCGACCGTCCTCTGCAGGCGACTGAGCCTTATACGCCGCCGGCGTCCACCGCGCTCATTCACGGCAAGAACGGCATCGGCGGCGCGAGCGTGCCCGCGTCGCCCTACGAGCCGGTGGGGGCGACGTCGGCCGATGGCAACGCTGCAGTCGATTATCTGATCGATGCCGCGCGCACCTATGGTCCCGATCTGGTCTACGTAGCGACCGGCCCGCTCTCCAACCTGGCGCTTGCCCTGGAGCGCGATGCGGCGGCGGTGATGTCTATTGGCCGCGTGGTGGTGATGGGCGGTGCCCTGACCGTGCCCGGTAACGTGAGCGCGGGTGCCGAGGCCAACATGGCAAGCGATCCCGAGGCGGCCGATGCCGTGCTGCGCTCGGGTCGCAAGCTCACCATGGTGGGCCTAGACGTGACGCATCGCGTAGTGCTTACGCGCCGCGACATTGCCGGCTGGACGGGCTCGGGCACCATGGCGGGCTGCGCATTTGCGAGCATGGTCGAGCACTACATTGGTTCGTATGAGATGAACGCACCCTACCTGGGTGGTTGTGCGCTGCACGATCCGCTGGCCGTTGCCGTGGCGATCGACCCCACGCTCGTAGGTGCGCTCGGCTGCAACCTGCGTGTTGATCTGCTGGGTGAGTATCGCGGTCGCACCATTTGCGATGAGCACCGCCTGTCCGATCCGGACAAGAGCGCGCTGGTGGCACTGACCGTTGACGTCCCGCGCTTCCTGTCCGAGTTCAAGACACGCATGGCCCGTGTCCTTGGCTAAATGATTTCCGCGCCCCGCCCCATGTAGTCAATTTGGGACGGGGCTTTTTTAGCTACCGAGTAAATGTGCCCGTTGGGGGAATAGTCGTGCCACTTCGCTTGACAACAGGCTAAACTACCTCATAAACGTTTACCACTCTGTTTAGATTGAATTTGCGGTCGTTTAGTTGCCGAGTCATCAAGTTGCGATGCTCCGCCACGGCCGTCGCTAGGGGGAACAATGGCCAAAGCAAGTGTTCGCGAGATCAGCCGCATCACCGGTTTTTCGCCTGCGACCGTGTCCAACGCGCTCAACCGCAAGCGCAGCGTGAGTGAGGAGACCGCCAAGGTCATCCTGGAGTGCGCACAGTCGCTGGGCTATCAGCAGTCGACACAGCTCGAGAGCATTCAGTTCGTGCTTGCGCGCAAGACGGGCGCCATTCTGGACGAGAGCACCTTCCATCCTGCGGTCATTGAGGGCGTGGAGCGCCAGGCGCGCCGTCACGGCATGAGCACGAGCTTTGTCTCGCTCGACTTTAGCGACTTGGACGCCGTGCGTCCGCAGGTCGAGGGCCTGATCGCCGATCCGTCTGCTGCTATCGTGCTGATGGGTACCGAGCTGGGTGAGGAAGACTACGCCTTGTTTGCCAACGCTGCCGCCCACCTGATTGTGCTCGACGGCTGGAGCGATCGTCAGTACTTCGATGCCGTAGTCATTGCCAACACCGATTCGGTACTGCGCGCCGTGGACTACCTTATCGAGAAAGGTCACAAGCAAATCGGCTATCTGGCAGGCGACCTTCGTATCCGCAACTTTAAGGATCGTGAGCGCGGCTATCGCCAAGCGCTCGAGGACGCGGGCCTTGAGGCCAACCCGACATGGCGCGTCACGCTGGGCACCACGCTCGAGGGCGCCTATCGCGACATGGGCACGTGGCTCGACAGCGTCTCACGCGACAACCTGCCGACGGCTTTCTTTGCCGAGAACGACGTGCTTGCCGTAGGCGCCATGCGCGCGTTCAACGAGCACGGTATTCGCGTGCCCGAGGATGTTTCGATCATCGGCTTTGACGACCTATCTCTGGGCGCCTTCTCCAACCCGCCGCTCACCACGGTGCACGTTCCCAAGCACGAGGTGGGCGAGATCGCGGTGCGCCGTCTGGTGGGCAACATCCGCAATCCCAAGAGCTATACCTGCAAGACGGCCGTATCGACCTATTTTGTCGAGCGCCAAAGCGTGCGCGAAATCTAGGCGAAGGCGGCTTCGTTCGCAGTGCGCCAAAGCGCGCTAGGGCAGCAAAAAAACGCCATCCAAAAGGGGGTCCTTCGGGGCCCTCTTTTTGTTCCCCTTGTATGTTCAGTTTGTTTACATACCGTTTAGGCTGATTTCTCTACCGCCTACGGGTATTTCGCGTTAAACTTCTAAACAGTAGAGTAAAACATTTAGTAAACAGAACAAAACGAAACATGCGTCTGTTTACTGAACATGTGATTAGGGGAGGACGTACATGGATAAGATCAAGCTCGGTTTTGTGCCCACGCGCCGCAGTATCTTTAGCGCGCCGGACGCGATCAAGTATCGCGGCCTGACGGCTGATCGCCTGCGCGAGATCGGCGTCGACATCGTGGATATCGACGACATCAATGACGAGGGCCTGCTGTTCGACGACAGCCATATCGAGCCTATCGTCAAGAAATTCCGCGCCGAGGGCGTCGACGGCATTATGCTGTGCCACGCCAACTTTGGCACCGAGTACGTTTGCGCTCGCCTTGCCCGCGAGCTCGGTCTACCCGTGCTGCTGTGGGGCCCGCGCGACGAGCGCCCCGAGCCCGACGGCACCCGCCTGCGCGATAGCCAGTGCGGCCTGTTCGCCACCGGCAAGGTTCTGCGCCGCTTCCAGGTTCCCTTCACCTACATGACCAACTGCCGCCTGACCGACCCCGAGTTCGAGCGCGGCGTCTGGGACTTTTTGGCTGTGTGCAACGTGGTCAAGACCTTCAAGCACACCCGCATTCTGCAGATGGCCACCCGTCCGTTCGACTTCTGGTCGACCATGTGCAACGAGGGCGAGCTGCTCGAGAAGTTCAACATCCAGCTTTCGCCCATCCCCATGACCGAGCTTGTCCAGGCCGTGCGCGACGCCCAGGCCGACGAGCAGGCCATGGCCGCCATGCTCGCCCACATTAGCGACAGCTTTGAGATCTGCATCCCCGAGGACAAGGTCCCCGCGGTCGCAGGACTCGCCATCGCCATGAAGCGCCTGGTCGAGAAGTACGGTTGCAATGCCGGCGCCATCCAGTGCTGGAACGCCCTGCAGGACGAGCTGGGCATTATGCCCTGCGCCGCCAACGCCATCCTCAACGAGATGGGCATCCCCGTCGTCTGCGAGACCGACATTCACGGCGCCATCACCGCACTCATGGTCGAGGCGGCCGACCTGGGCCGTCATCGCGGCATGTTCGCCGACTGGACCGTGCGCCATCCCGACAACGAGAACGGCGAGCTGCTGCAGCACTGCGGCCCCTGGCCCTGCAGCTGCGCGGCCGTCAAGCCCAAGCTCACCTACCCGCTGGCCTTCGATCACCCCGGCGCGCTGACGGCCGAGGCCAAGCACGGCGACCTTACCCTTGCTCGCTTTGACGGCGACAACGGCGAGTACTCGCTGCTGCTGGGCAACGCCCGCGGCATCGACGGCCCGGCCGGCATGGGCACCTACCTGTGGGTCGAGGTCGAGAACCTCAAGCGCCTCGAGGCCAAGATCGTCGAGGGCCCCTACATCCACCACTGTGTGGCCATTCACGCCAACGTGGTGCCGGTGCTCTACGAGGCATGCAAGTATATCGGCATCCAGCCTGACCTGTACGACCCCATCGAAGAAGACGTCAAAGCCTACCTGCGAGGAGAGTAGAAATGGCAACTATCGAAGAGCTTGAGTCCCTGCGCTGGGACCTCCGCCGCGATTGCGTCGACATCATCATGGCCGGCGCCGGCGGCCACATCGGCGGCGACATGTCGGTGATCGACGCCCTCATGACCCTCTACGCCAACCATCTGAACATTTCGCCCGAGACCGTCGACGACCCCAACCGCGATCGTTTCGTGCTCTCCAAGGGCCACGCCATGGAGGCCTACTACGCGGTGCTGTGCCACGAGGGCTACCTGGACCTCGACGACGTCAAGGCCCGCTTCTCCAAGTTCGGCAGCCCCTACATCGGCCACCCCAACAACAAGCTCAAGGGCATCGAGATGAACTCCGGCTCGCTCGGCCACGGCCTGCCCGTGGCGGTGGGCATGGCGCTCGCCGGCAAGATGGACGGTCGCGACTACCGCGTCTACACCATCATGGGCGATGGCGAGCTTGCCGAGGGCTCGGTCTGGGAGGGCGCCATGAGCGGCGGCAACTACCAGCTCGATAACCTGTGCGCGCTCGTGGACCGCAACCGCCTGCAGATCAGCGGCAGCACCGAGGATGTCATGAAGCAGGACTCGCAGGAGGAGCGCTGGGCCGCCTTCGGTTGGAACGTGCTGTCCATTCCGGGTAATGACGTCCAGGCCATCGACGCCGCGCTGACGCTTGCGGCCGAGACCAAGGGCAAGCCCACGGTCATCATCCTCAACACCGTGAAGGGCTACGGCTCGCCGGTTATGGAGGACAAGGCCAGCTGGCATCACCACCTGCCCAACGACGAGGAATATGCCCAGATCATCGCCGATTTCGCTGCCCACAAGGAGGCCATCAATGGCTAACAAGATCGCCAACCGCAAGGTTATCTGCGACACGCTGCTCGAGGCCGCCGCAGCCGACAAGGACATCGTCGTCCTGTGCTCCGACTCCCGCGGCTCCGCGTCGCTCACGCCGTTCTTCGATCAGTACCCTCAGCAGTCCATTGAGGTGGGCATTGCCGAGCAGGACCTGGTGAGCATCGCCGCCGGCATGGCCTCGTGCGGCAAGAAGGCCTGGGCCGCCTCGCCGGCGTCCTTTGTGACCACGCGTTCGTACGAGCAGTGCAAGGTCGACGTTTCGTACTCTAACACCAACGTCAAGCTCATTGGCATCTCGGGTGGCGTGTCCTACGGCGCCCTGGGTATGAGCCACCACTCTGCGCAGGATATCGCCGCCATGAGCGCGATCCCCAACATGCGCGTGTACCTGCCGAGTGACCGCTTCCAGACCGCTGAGCTCGTGCGCGCGCTGGTCGCCGACAATAAGCCGGCCTACATCCGCGTGGGCCGCAACCCGGTCGAGGACGTGTACACCGAGGACGAGTGCCCGTTCCAGATGGACCGAGCCACCTGGGTGCGCCGCGGCACCGATGTGACGCTCGTCGCCACCGGTGAGATGGTCCGCCATGCCGTGGACGCTGCCGATCTTTTGGCCGAGCAGGGCATCTCGGCGACGGTGCTCGACATGTACTGCGTCAAGCCGCTCGACGCCGAGGCCGTGATCGAGGCCGCCGGCGCCACGCGCGCCGTCGTGACCGTCGAGGAGCACAGCCCCTTCGGTGGCCTGGGTTCCATGGTCGCGCAGGTGGTGGGCGAGCACTGTCCGCGCCCGGTCAAGTGCCTGAGCCTACCCGACGCGCCGGTCATCACCGGCACCTCGCCCGAGGTCTTCGCGCACTACGGCCTGACGGGTGAAGGCATCGCCAAGGCCGTCAAGGGCTTCCTGCCCGCAGAGTAATTGGAATGTGACAAAGGGACAGTCCCTTTGTCACATTCATTTTGAAAGGGGTGGCCATGGGCCGCTACATCATCGGAATCGATCAGTCCACGCAGGGCACCAAGGCGCTGCTGGTGGATGAGGGCGGCCATCTGATCCATCGTGCCGACCGCGCGCATCGCCAGATCATCAACGAGGCCGGCTGGGTGAGCCATGATCCGGCCGAGATTGCCGCCAACGTGCTGGCCGTGGCGCGTGCCGTGGTGGAGGAGACCGGGGTTAACCCGGCCGACGTCGCCGGCATCGGCATTTCCAACCAGCGCGAGACCACCGTTGCCTGGAACCGAGCGCCGGGCGAGCCGCTGTGCGACGCCGTG
>CALGKS010000304.1 GCA_937930475.1 uncultured Collinsella sp.
TGCTCCTCTCGCGCTCCATTATGCCCGAGGCGGCGCCCGCCACACACAACAAGCGTGGGCGATTAAGTCGACCTTAAGCATCCTTGCGCCCGTTCGAGCACGAATGCGGGCCATGCGCGCTCGCAACGATCGTCGTCGCCGGCAAACGATATACTCTAGTGCCAGAAGAGACCATCCCGTCGAAAGCGAAATCTGTGAAGTCCCTCACCTCTTTTGCAAAATGCTCCGCCCAGCTTGCCGCTGGCTTTGCCTGCGCCATCGCCCTTGTTGCCGGCGCGCCCGCTGTTGCCGGCGCCCAAGTGCTCACGACCGACGACGTCTGCGGCAAGACCGCCGATGCTCGTGGCATCACGGTCGAAAACCTGCCCGATATCGAGGCAACGAATGCCCTTGTTATGGGCAAGGACGGCACCGTCTACTATGGACGCGGCGCCGATGAGCAGGTAAAAATTGCCTCGATCACCAAGGTCATGACCGCAATCCTGACCGTCGAAAACTGCAAGATGGACGAGAAGGTCACGGTGAGCAACGCTGCCGCCACCGTAGGCAACTCGACTGCCGGCCTGCTCGAAGGCGACGAGCTCACCGTGGAGCAGGCACTACGCGGCCTGATGATCCCCTCGGGCAACGACGCCGCCATCGTGCTTGCCGAATACGTGGGCAAAAAGATCGACCCCAAGACCAAAGATGCCGAGGCAACCTTTGTGAAGGCCATGAACGAGCGCGCCAAAAAGCTCGGCTGCACCGGCACGGTCTTTGAGAACCCACACGGTCTGGACTTTGATGAGTGGGCCGGCGACATGCACTCAACAGCACATGACGTGGCACTGATGATGCAGGAGGCCATGAAAAACGATACGATTCGCGAAGTCGTCGCGAGCGAGGATTCTTGGATTGAGGTCACGGGCGCCGATGACTCAGACCATTCGCATTCCATGGACACGCACAACGTTTTGCTCGGTCAGGACGGAAACATTGGTGGCAAGACCGGCACCACCGACGACGCGGGCTATTGCTTTACGAGCGCCTACAACCGCGACGGCGACGAGATCTACACCGTAATTTTGAACTCCACCACCACCGACCAGCGCTTTACCGATACCGCCACCCTTGCCAACTGGTACTACGGCCACAAGGTCACGGTCGCAATCGCCAACACGCAGGAGAAGACCGCCAACGGTAACCCGCTCATGGCACGCATTAGCCAGACAGATTGGACGGACAAGACGATCGACGCCACGCTCGCCGACCCTGCCGCACAGGCAACGGTGTTCTCACTCGCCGGCGAAGTGACCGAAAAGGTTAGCTACGATGACCTTTCGGGCACGGTGCATGTTGGCGATAAGGTGGGCAGCGTTACGCTTAAGCAGGACGGCACCAAGATTGCCGTTATGGACCTGGTCGCCGACGAGGAAGGAACGGGGCCCAATCCCATCGAGTGGCTGCTCGTGAAGCTCGACCGCCTGGGCCGCCGCATCGACAACCGACCGCTCACAGCCGAGAGCGAGACCGTAGCCAAGGCTCCTGAGGTGTAGGGCTGCGGCAACATCGATATGAACTTAAAGAGGCATCCCAATCGGATGCCTCTTTTTTGAGGGTTCGAGCGGGCGAGCGAGTGCAAGAAGCACCGAGTCTGCATATCTCGAGGCGCCAGCTCATATACAATGTAGGTGCCGACTTGGGTGGAACAAAGCTGGGTCCCCGAATGGGGGTAGGCCTTACGGCTTAGAATTCCCTTGCTCCTGGGGTCGGCCCATATCTAAACCTCGGACCTGAGCCTGTCGATGACACCGCTCGGGTCTTCTTTTATCTTGCTCCAAATCAAATCGACCGCCTGCTGCGAGTAGATGTAGCTCGGGTTCTCTCCCTCCATCGCCGAGTCATAGGAATACCGCTCGTCACCCTTCATCGAGTAGTAGGACGTGAACAGCCCGAGCATGTACATATTGAACGGCTGGCCTCTCTTCGTCCTGGTCGTCGTGTCCTCACCCGCCTGCAACAAGGTGATCCCCTCGCGTCTGACACGGGCGCAGATCTCCTTGACGACAGACCCTGGACGATAGGGATACTTATTCTTCACCTCAACAAGGCTCTTGACCATCGCAACCGGGGCATCGCCGTCCTTGCAGATGCGAACGGTCAAGTCCGCATCCTTGCGCTTGGTCACGCGCAGTTCCGTGACGTAGGTGCAGGCGAACCGTCTGTTCTCGAGCTCGTCCTCGGTAGTCCTGATGCCCTCCATCCTCTCAAGCATCCGATCGAGGACCTGGGAGTCGTATCTGCCGCGGCACTCGTCCTCGTCGACGCCGCCCCTCCTGACCGAAAGCATCAGGTAGTTCTCGGGGATCCGGTCGCTTACCTCAACGCCCAGGAGCCTGCTCATTTGCTCGTCGTAATTCTCCACGCTCGCCTGCAGCAACGGGGCGTAGAACGCTTCATACTCGGGGACGATGAAATGCGTGCTCGTGTTCCGGACCTCTATGACCTTCTCCATATTGCGGCGCAGCGGGTCACTGTTGTTCGTGAACACGCGGCGCAGGCAGTCCTCGAGCGACAGGGTCCTGTCGCTCTTCGGGTAATAGATTGCCTGGGCTCCGTCTCTCTTGATCAGATACGCCTTAAGCATCAGCTCCCATGCGTTGCAGAGGAAGAACGCGCAGCCCTCAACGTGATACTTGATGGTAGGTCTGTTGTACAGCTCGACCGCGAGAAGAAACGCCTCCTGCGACTTATCAACGAGTCGGTCGAATGTCTTTTCCTCTATTCCGCCCATACCCCTACTCCATCTCCTCGGCTGGCTGGAACCAGACCACAATACCTAGTAGATTCTCTCGACCTCCAGTGTAAAGGCACGCAGACGGGAAGCGTGTACAAAAGCGGGAACCTCGACCCGGTGAGAGACCTCGTCGTTGGTCATCGCGTCCGCGCACACTCGGCCGACGGTCAGCAGCAGCACGGTGCCCATGCTCCTTGGCGGCAAGGCTATACTCATCGGATATAATCTCGTCTCTCGGAATCTGCAACGCCTCGTACATGCGCTTGATGGCGTTTTTTCTTGGCACCGATCCGTTTCTCTAGCTATTCACCGAAGTCTGGCATGACGTACCAGGCCCTCGCAAAAGTGAACGGCGTTTCGCCCGCAGGTTACAAACGCGTTCGCGCTTGCTTAACGCCCGTGCCCCCTCGGGTTCGAATCCCCAACTAACGTTCTTCGCACAAAAAAGGACCCCTTTCGGAGTCCTTCTTTCAAGTCATACTGGCGGAGAGCTGGGGATTCGAACCCCAGATGCCCTTTTGGGGCATACTCGCTTAGCAGGCGAGCACCTTCGGCCTCTCGGTCAGCTCTCCGTAACAGCCGTTCTATAGTAACCAAACAGCCAAGGATGGGCAAGAGGGAATTTGAAACTCATATCTGTCCGTCACTAATCCCGCTAGCCAACACCATCGAAGAGCCGATTAGGCCGACATTACTCAATCTTGGTCCAAACGAAGCTTTCAAGAATATTGCTGTTCTCCCTCGATGCCTGATACTTAGTATTGACGATTCCATCGTATGCATTGTGAGCTTTTTAGTTCTGAGTAGGGACGGTCTCCTTATTTGATTCTCCCCGGCCTTCGACCACCGAATCGATCTTCTGTTCAAGCGCTGGAAGCAACCATCGCGGCGAGGATGATGGCGAACGTCGAGGCCATCGCACGACCGATTTGGCGGCGCCCCGTCAAGAACGAAGCGGCAGACGAGCGCTGCGGAGCCACCTGGGCTTCGAGCGGATATTGCACATTCTGCTGAAGATAGACGACGTTTTGAGGCTGAGCGGGATACGGCTCATATCCCGCATTTGCTGCCGTGCCTGCGACGCGGCAGCCGCAGCTACCGCAGAAGCAAGCACCCTCTTCGATTTTGGAACCGCAGTTTGTGCAAAACATCGCTTCTCCCGTTGATCCGCATCTGCCGGCGCATCGCATCAGGAACACCTGTCACAATGAGCCATTCCATCATAAGGTGCCGTCAAGCATCTCTCGACGGCACCTTGATTAATTTGAGCCTATCGGAGCCCGTTGATGGCGTCGACAATCTGTGCCTGACCGTACGCCATGCGGTCGGCAGCATTCTCGGTATGGATGCGCACGTTGGTGTCGTACTTGCGAGCGCTCAGCAGCCTGTTGATGTTATCGGCAATCATATCGGCCTTGTCGCGCTCAAAAACTACCAACGGAATGATAACGAGCTCGCCCGAGTCCATTGAAATCGCCACGTACGAGACCAATGCGTTGAGCACCATGAGCACACCGAACGCCATGATTGCCAGAGCGAGTAAGATGCTGTCCGGATCTCCCAAGCTGCACAGGCCTACCAGCGCAACCACCGCACCAATCAGCAGGTTCTTGATGTCAACCTTAAAGTCGCTCACCGTTGACGTGATATGCGCAACATCGAGCGTGCGCTTACGGCGCCCGAGCGGAATAACACCAAGGATCGTATTGGGCACCTGCGCGATCACGTTGTCGTTGGTGAACTCGATGCTCCCCTTAAGATAAAACGTGATGTACGAGGTGATGAACTCGATAGCTCCAATGCCGGTGCTCTGGGGAGCATAAAAGGTGTGGCGGCTGTTGGCAGCCACGTCCTCCGGCGTTGCTTCGGCCGCAACCGTAGGAGTGCCGCACACGCCGCAGAACTTGGCGCCTTCGTTGATCTGCGATCCACACTGCTTGCAATACATGATGGGGTCCTTTCTGCTGTCCCTCTTCCTGACGCCACATAAGATACGATTTGCAGTAACCCAATTACAGTGATTTTGACCGGGTAATTATTTGATATACTACCTATAGTAAAAGCACCAGGTAGGAGCGCTATGTTCAATCTTTCGCAAACTAAGACGGCGCAAGGATTTATCCCCTTTAAGGACGTCAAAACCGTTGAGCCCCACGACGGGCAAACTGCCAGCGACACGCTCTTGCTCTTTGATTTATACCGACCCATCGAGCTCAGCGAGCTTAACCACAGCGCTGCGCCCAAGCACAACGAGCGCCATGCAGACCTGATCAGGCTCGCTTCATGCGTCGAGCCCACTGGCAACCCCGAATCCCCCATTCGCGTAGATGTGGGCAACATTGTTGATTTTGCACGTCAAACAGGCCCTCTTTTCGGTGTCAGCGAAACGGAGATCGTGCGTGATTGGGCATACGCCGCCGTATCGGCACTTGTTGCGGTTCGCATTCAGGAATTTCTCAACGGCAACTGCAATATCGCAAAAGTACGTGCCATCAGGCAGATTGATAAGGTCGTCATCTCAAGCGAGGCAGACGGATCATCCTTCATCATGTACTCGATTTATCTGGGCATAAGCGGCGGCTACGCCGCATGTTTTAAAAGCCTGCCGATCATCCGCCGAATCGAATCGAGCGATGGCTATTTCTACGCATTCGTTTCCGCCACCGGGGACACTGTCGGAGCCACTATTGAGTTTCGCGTGTTTTCCTTTGATCACGAGCTTACGTTGGAAGACTTCGAGACCCTTAAGCTGCTGCTCGCCCTGAGCGACGACGACTCGCGCGCCGCGCTGCAGCATCTTAAGCTTGCTCCCAGCGAGCAGAGCTATTACGACATCGCCCCTGACGCGAGCATCGTTCCGCTGAGCAGCCTTCTCAACGACACCGACAAGGGCGCACTCACCGCACTTGTCCAGGCGCTTGTGATTGCACACCTCTCGGGCGCGCATGTCGATGTGTTCCAGGGCAGCGAGTCCACGGGTTTTCTTTCCTTTGACAGCTACCTCTCATGGCTGTGGTTCGATTTCTCGCGCAAGCTCAGCACTGTACGCATCGGCTACTGCGAGCAATGCGGTCGTGCTTTTTCGCTCGCCGGGCACCGCGGCATGGAACGCAAATACTGCAGCGAAAAATGCAAGACCGACGCCAAAAACGAAAAAACCCGCCAAGAAACGCTCGAGATACGCCGTCGTTTCTCCACGGGCCAATCGGTAAACGAGATCGCCGAGGCAATTCAGCGCCGCCCCGACTATGTACGTAGGCAACTAAGCAAATGGACTCAACTCAAGCACGATTTGGAAGACAATCTTGCCGAGTATGGATTCAGCGGATCCGGCTTACTCAAGCGGTGCGGCTCCGAGGGCCTCAACCTGGACCAGCTTCTCAACAGCAAGCGAAAAGCTGAGCTCAAGAGGATTGTTAGCGGGAGATAGGCAGGGCAGACATAGCCGTTGTCAAAGTAACGGCGGCGAAGTTTAACAACTTTAGCAAACTTTAACAAGTTTAACAGCTGGTCTTACAAAGGCTCAACTTGGCGGCCGTGAAGCGGAATTGGAGAATCTCGCTTTCTCGTCTTCGCCAAAATAAACACCTCATACCGAAATTAGCGACATAGCCGCCATCTTTGTGGGGCAATAGGAATATCATTTTGCCGTCTTTGTTCCATATCACGTAAGGACATATTCATGTACTGCAATCACTGCGGTGCCAACAATCCAGATGGAGCCACCTTCTGCAATGCGTGTGGCAAGCCCATTTCCGCCACCGGCACTTTGCATATCGAAAAGTCAGTCACCAAGCACAACCTCGCTGAGCTGGAGACACGATCTCAGTGGTGCGATTTCTTGAGCAGATTTCGCAACCACGTCCTCCAAGTTAACGATTGTTATGATCAAATAGAGCGCATCTGCGCCAAGATTGCCATCTATCAAGCCGAAAAAACCGAGTTGAGAGACGCCCTTGCAAACGATACAGCTTTTCGCAAGTCAAAAAAGGTCCTGATTGGCTTCCTCATTTTTGTATCTTTAGAAATCATCCCCTCCATCTTAAGATTCGGCCCTGGCTATCAAGACGGCCCAGCGGACGATTTAAAAGCCGGTGCAGTCATCCTGGCCATCCCGCTCCTCGTTTTTTTGCTGCTATTCAATCGCCGAAAGCACTGGCAGCGTGAGATTAAACTCCGCGACGAGAATACTGATCTTCAGGTGAAAAAGGCAATCAAAGAGAAATTGAAACTCCAAATCAATTTCGAAAAATTCAACGAAAATAAAGTCAACGGTGTTTACATCATCGGTTTCGACTACTCAAGCCCTTGGATGCTCAAGGCACTCGAGGATGTTATCCGCGACGGGAAGGCCGACAACCCCAAAGAGGCAATCGCCTGCTACGAAGCCGAGCGGGAGAGGCGGAGAAGCCAGCAGGACCGAGAGCGCAACGCGCTTTTCCAGCAGACACTGCTCGACCACATGGACGAACTCCACGACCAGATGAACCTCCTCAACTCCTTGGCATCGGCGAACTTCGTCCTGAACGGAGCCAGGCTCTAACGGTAGAAGACAATTCGCCTCGGCAAGATGAAGCCCGGATGCGCAATTAACGCGCATCCGGGCTTCTTGCTTTTGAGTTCCTCCATGTCGCAGCAGCTAGATCAGAAACTCTCTCTATGCCCAACTGACCAAATACACATCTACGCTTTATCAAGCTTTGAAAGCGTGTCAGCAGTCCTTTGCTGAACATCTTGCAAGGACAAATAGGTCGAATCCTGATGCTCGTTTCTCGTAGTACTGAAATCCAGCAATGCATAGGTTACGTATTGGTCATAACTCTTCAGGGCGTCCATATACTCCTCCTCGGATACAGGCTTTCCTTGTACTAGACAGAAGGATTCGTATGCACCCGATGAGTAACTACTGGCAAATTCGATTGAAATGTCGTCCTCAAAAGAGTCGCCTTCCTTGCCATGCATCGTCGTAATTGAAGCGGAGAGGATATCGCTTTTCTCACACATGGCCTTCATCTGATCGCTCATCGTAAACATATCGCTCTCGATAAAAACCTTGTTGGACTTCTTCGTAAGCGTGAGAAACTCACCGCCGCCGTTGCTGAAATCAACCCAATGCTGCTCATATACGCGTTTCAGGCCACCGTCGACGTAAGACCAGACCTCAACTTCGTACGGCTTGGTCGAATCTGTACCGGCCCAGTCCATCTGAGACGCACCCTCATCCAGATCGCACGTTATTGTTAGTAGTTCGTCATTCCCATCATTGTCGAAATCAACCAAATCCGCCACGCAAAAACCCGTCAGCGCATATCCGTATGTCTCAACAACGCGTGCCTCCCCATATTTATTGAGATATTCGCGGCACTTTTGGTCGTACGCACGAAATGCAGCAACCTGGCTGGAGTCTACATCTTCCCCGTCCGCATTATCCTTCTTAGCATCTGCAGCAGGCTTCTTTGCGGGAGCCTGAACAGTGATTTCAGTTTCAGCCTCAGATTTATGGCTACCGCCCACAAGCTTTACTGGGATCGAGTACTCAACCTTTGTCCGCTTATTGGTCACTTTGAGTGTGTATGATCCCTCTTTGGCGTCCTTAAACTTCCCCATCGAAAAGCCCGATTCACCGGTTACTCTAACTTTCGAAGAGCGGCCACTCTCATCAATGAGCTCCGCCACAAAAGATGTAATTTTATTACCATCTGAATCTGTCGGAATTACCTTGGTATCAAGGGCACAAATCACCGATTCCTTTTGGCCGAAAGTAGCGGAATTGCCACCAAAATCGCTAAAGAAAAGCTGCCAGGACACTAGCCCGATCACGATAAGCCCAACGACGATTCCAAGGACATAGAGCACCTTGGGCTCTTTCCGCTGAGGAGCTGTAGCTTGAGCTGATGCATTTGCCGTAGTCGATGTCTGCACGGATTCACTCACTTGCAGGGTGTTGTCGGGCACATGCTCATCCGTTCCGAATTCAGGCTCCATCCCGACAGCTTCGTCAACAGCATCAGTCACCATAGCGCCATCGGCGAGTGTTTCACCAGAAAGCTCGGATGGAGAGCCGTCCGCTCTCGTCTTTTCACGAGCTTCGTCCAGCACCTGAGCCGCGCCCTCTAACGAAGCACCACACTCAGTGCAAAACTTTAAATTGTCGGCGAGCTTAGCGCCGCATTTTGGACAGAACATATCTATTCACCTTTTTTCACGACGACAGTGCTACCTTCTTGCACGGTTGCTCCAGAAGAAAGGGCACCAACGAGAGAGTTGTCTTCCCATGCGCAGACAACCACATCAACATGACCAGCCACATAGGATCCAAGTTCATAATCTTGCGAATGGTAGATGAGCCCCTCATCCGTTACATACAGAAACGAAGATCCCGGCATTCCATATTCACACTCCCACGATGTCACGCTGCCATAGTCTTTACTCCAATATGGATTATCATGAACATACGGTGCCATCGCGTTGGCGATATCGGTTGAAATGGATTCCGGCGTCTTTTCAAACAGCGTTAGGGGATTTACCGTCTCGCCTGTTCTTAAGTCGAATACGACTCCGGTCACCGTAGTCCATCCATGCGGTCCCCAGTTTGTATCGTAGCGTTCATCACGAATGCAGAAGTACCGGTCGCTCAGATACGTTGCTGTTATTTGTCGGTCAACACATGGCCCACTGCCATCGACGAATCCGCCCCCGCCATCCGACCCATCTGCGGCAGGCAGACTTGTCTTGTCAGCGTCAGCTTGCATACTACTCTTGATTTGATCATTTATTGCGTCAATAACGTCGTCTTTCACGCTTGATTCCAGCTGGGGATAAGCCCACTCACGGCTTTCTCGCTCACCAGGGTTCATTATTGCGTCAACTGGCACGGAGACAGTTATGCTTTCGTTTCGGACGGTCACACTTACCTCCGACTTTTCCCTCCCGCCATTTGTCCGTACGGCATCGCGCTCCTGCTCCTGCTGGACGGGCTGCTGGATACGGGGCTCGACAACATTCTTGTAAAGCATGAATGCAGCGTAGGCGATACCTGCAGCCGCAATGAAGCTTGCGATGATGAGCGCAAACGTCGGCACCAAGCGATTGCCGATCTGACGCTTTTCAACGAAGAAGTCGAGCATGCTCGAACGCTTGGGTTGCTGGGGCGCCGAAGCCGGAGAGCCAAATCTCGCCGGATTCGCAGGGTATGCGAGATTATAAGCTTCAGCTTGGTTCACCTGCGCAGACGCATCAACGCCACCTTGATGTAACGCGTCAAGCGAAGCACCGCAACCGGTGCAGTATCGCGCGTTGTCCCCTACTTTTGTTCCACATACCGGGCAGAACATCTACGCTCCTCCTTCATCGCGGTGGTCCCGCAAATAGCCGCAGGGCCACCGTCCGTCTCAAATGAATCGCTCTAGTTGTCCTTGGTCAGCGTATAGGTATCGTAATAGTACGAGCTATCAAAAATGCTGCCTGGCAGATAAGATGTTTTGATCTTCGCTACGGCATCATCGCCAAAGCTCAGCGAAAACGTCACTTTGCCGTTTGCGTCTTGGGGGCACTCATAGTCATCCGAAGGATACGACCACGAGGAATTAAACGTGAACACCATGTTGAACGGAACATCGGTAAGCACGGTATCGCCGGCATCGGAATCCTCCGCGTTATCGGGCGTCTTGTGATTATGCGCCACGCCACTAAACGTCCCCTCGACCTCGCCAGTCTCATCGTCAACCTTGGCAATCGTCACCTTAACGGGATTCGCCTTGCCGCCAAAGCATTCCTCGCTACTTGACTGGCTCTTAAACTTGCCGGTCCACGTTCCCACGAGCTTCTGATAGCTCACTTTGTCGATATCATCGCTCGCATCAACGGATTTGAGCTCCCAACCATTGCCGCCATAGACAAACTTAGCAGTGATGGTGCCTTTGCTTTCACTATATGTCGAGCTCGACTTGCAAGAGATCTTTACGGTATCCGTGGCCTTA
Source organism: uncultured Collinsella sp. (assembly GCA_937930475.1). Taxonomy (GTDB): domain Bacteria; phylum Actinomycetota; class Coriobacteriia; order Coriobacteriales; family Coriobacteriaceae; genus Collinsella. Next base: position 10,756 of record CALGKS010000304.1, read on the forward strand.
TCCGAGTTAAGGTCGCTTTTCTTGACCTTAAAATCGCCGTTGTCATACAGCGAGGACAGACTCGTTGAATAGCCGCTTACGTCAGCCGTGCTCAGAATCGACCCCATATTCTGGATGACTTTTTTCTCGTCGACGCCCCCAGTTACCTTGGTTCCCGTGGTTTCGAGATCCGACCCACTAAAGTAAATCGTGTCCCATTTGCCATTGGCCTTGACCAAATTGATATTGCCCTGCTTGGTGACCTCGGAGTCATTGTTGGTAAACACGATCTCAATCCTTGCAGAATATGGATCGAAAATCCTAACACCCATGACCTGGTAGCTCGAGACGCCCTGCATATTGTCCTTTTGCTTGTTGAGCACCTTGACCGACTTGATGGAGTAATCGCTACCGTCGCTCCACATCGAGCCGGTACTCATATCCTTGGTCGAGACGTTCTCGCGCACGATCTGCTCAATCGTGCCGTTGGAGGGGCCGCTGTTCAGGAACATGACCACGGCAATAACGGCAACCAGGACAACCGCGGCAACAGCGCCGATGATTGCCTTTTGCTTCATGGGAATCGCAGCGATTTTGGAACCCACGCCCGAGTTGGCAGGCGCGGACTGCGCGCTGATCGAAGCGGCGCGTGGCGCAACGTAATCAGTATTCTGGAATGCTTGATTGCCCACGGGCTGTTGCGACGAAACAGGAGTGCCCTGCTCGAGTGCTGCATCCTGATTCACGCTCTCGTCAGCCTCTGGCGCTTTAGGCTCCTCCGGCACCGAAGCAGAGGGAGCCAGCGACGTTCCGCAGGCATAGCAGAATTTGGCGCTCTCGACGTTCTTAGCTCCACATTGAGGGCAATACACGGTAATCGCTCTCCTTCCCTTTTCCCGATCGCGTATGCGACCATCCCTTTGTTGATTCACAAGATACGTGAAACAGCTATCCCCTAAAAGAGATTTTGAGCGAGTAATAATTTGAGCCTGCTGGACAAATAAGACGCTGTTGCACAACATCAACCATGCATGTGATTATACGGCGAGAAACTTCGCCTCTGTCGCCTTTGTCACGATTGCACTTGCCAAACCAACCAAGGCCGGCATGGCTAGCCCCGTGAATCCCAACTGCATAGTGTCCAGTTATAGTAATTCATATCTTAATTCGTTATAGTTTAATTAGTTATACCTTATCTATGTGCAGGTGATGCAAATGCCGTCTTTTGTTGGGCGAGAGCGAGAACTGTGCGAGCTCGATGCCGCCTACTCCAGCGATTCTTTTCAATTTGCCGTTGTCTATGGACGCCGCCGCGTTGGCAAGACAAGCCTGCTCAGAACCTTTGTCGCCAATAAGCCAAAAGTATGCTTTTTCACGGCGCTCGAAACAACTATTGGCGACAACGTTCGCCTGCTCAACAAGGCCCTTTCGGAAATCGACCCAACCTTTGGCCTGATGACGCCTGAGCCAACGACAAACTCTATTTGTAACGCACTCACCGCTGCCTTCGAGATCGCTCAAAAGGAGCGTCTGGTTCTTGTTATCGATGAATATCCCTATCTGGCCGCCTGCTATCCGGGCATCTCGTCGTTCCTTCAGGTTCTCATCGACCAAAACCGCGAATCGAGCAAGCTGTTCCTTATTCTGTGCGGGTCTTCAATGAGCTTTATGGAACACCAGGTCATGGGCTATAAAAGCCCTCTATACGGACGCAGAACTCTGCAGATAAAGCTCAAGCCCTTTTCCATTTTCGATGCCAAGAAAATGCTTCCACAAGCCGATCCTCAAAAGCTTGTCGAGCTCTATGCGGCTGTGGGCGGCATCCCCATGTATCTCAGCCAGTTCGATGATTCGGATTCAACGGCAGGCAATCTTGCAAAGCATGTTTTGCGTCAGGGCGCCTACTTGCATATCGAACCCGAAAACTACCTGCTTCAAGAGGTGCGGAATCCCGCCATTTACAACGCAGTTATTTCTGCGATTGCCAACGGCTACGTCAGGCCTAAGGAGATTGCCGATACCACTGGCCTCAACAGCCCGCAAGTATCCCAATTACTTGACGCCCTTGCCGAGCTTCAGCTTGTTGAGCGCGTAACGCCTCAAGTCCATGCCAAAAAACGTCAGGTTTTCTACCGCATCGGCGATAACCTCTTTCGTTTTTGGTACTACTTCATTCCCAAATACGCCGGCGCACTCGAAGTTGGACTCGAGGATAAAATTGCAAGTGCAATCGTTAAAACCGATTTCCCGACATTCGTTGGGCCGGTATTCGAGGACATTTGTCGCCAATGGTTGGCTCAACAAGTGGCCAACGGCAACCTGGACATTCTGTTTAAAGGAATCGGAACGTGGTGGGGCACCAATCCTCAAACAAAGCAGCAGGAAGAAATCGACATCGTGTTCGAAAGTATCGATAACGGGCTCATCGTCGGCGAATGTAAATGGCGAAATGAGGCTGTGGACGCCGACGTGCTCGATACACTCCTACGCCGCGGTACCCTTTTGGGCGAGCGTATCGAGCAGTACTACTTGTTCTCAAAGGAAGGATTTACCGACAACTGCCGCCAACGCGCCGCTGCGATAGGCAATGTCGAGCTTGTCACGCTCAAAGAGATGCTGAGGTGATAGCCGCACGGCTCAGCCTGACTTCACCCCAGCGAGCGGTTGAGGGAGCCGAGTTCGTCGTTGCCCATGGTGCGCCACATTTGATAGATGCAACCGCGCGCCAAGAAAAAGAATCCGTTATCGACGAGTTGCACGGCAGCATCCGCGAGTTGATTGGTCACGGCGGGCACCGGCGGCAGCTCAAGACCTGCCTTGCGGATGGTCTCGACAGCCTCCTCAAACGTGGGCGGTTTGATGACGCCCATCTCGTTCATAAGGCCCTGCATTTCCTCCTGCGCGCTGCCGCCCGACTCCTCGCCGCGCGGCACCAGGCGGTAGCATGCCAACGCCAGCTCGAGCTGGTCGCAGCTCCAGTAGGCAAAAGCCAGGCGATAGAACAGGTAACCGATCGAAGGTCGGTCGCTGGCAATACGCAGGCCGTGGCGCGCCACCTCGATAATCTCGTTATAGCGCTCCAGGCGTGCTAGCACGTTGATCAGAGCAAAGTGAGACTGCATGGACGAGCGCGCCAAATCGTAGAGACGACGCACCTCGGGCAGCGCGCGCTCAAAGTCCTCTTGCTCGGCGTAAAAGCTGCAGATCTCGTGCTGGGCAAAATACAGCGCATCGGGAGCGCGAAGGATACGCACGGAACGGTCCTCCTCCATCACCGGCAGCACCATTCGCACCAGCTGGTTATCGCAGAACTGGGTCTGGACCGGGCCCGTCGCCAAAAGCTCAGCAACAGTACACTTGGCTTCCAGCTCCTCGACAAGGCGAGAAAAGCCCTCGAAAGCACCAGCTCGATCAACTTTGGATTGCTCGCGCAGCTCGACGACGCGGGCGACATACGGATCGTTGTCCTTCTCCATGACCTCAAGCTCGTCAGCCGTATCAGCGAGCAGCAAATCGCGAAGCGCAGGCGACAATGGACGATGGTCATCACGTGGTCGGGCGTGAACCTCTGCAGGCTCAATCGTGTCCGGCGCATCTGCCTCATATGCCTCGAGCAAATGCTTGCAGGGCATGTCGTCCATATCCATGCTCTCAAGATCCTTGGCGACAGAAACGCAATCGGCCAGATAAGCCGCACGGCCAAAGGAGTACGTTTCAACAACGCGCTCGCCCTGCTCGCCGTCGGGAGCCGCAATCTGCACGTAGCAGCGCGTGATGCGCGCACCCGAAGCAAAGCAAGCCGCCGCGAGTGTAAGCGCAATACGCGCATCGTGCTCGGTGGCCCATGCTGTGCGCTTAGGCTCATCCACCTCGCGCCAGGCGTCATCTTGGGCATCGTATTCGCGCTGCGGCATAGCATCGACAACCGTGCGGCCAAAACGCACCAGCATGATGCCCTCGGCGACGTTCGCCCGATAGGTGTAGTCGAGCCGTGTGACAACGTTGAGCGCTTCTACGATACGTGCAAAGCGGGTGCGAACGTCCCACTCGCCACCCGGCTGGCACGCAACCGTCCCCGGCTTGGCCCACGGGTTGTCATTCGACAGCGTTTCGAGCAGGCGAGAAACGTCGTTGGTCGTCTTGCTGATATGCCAGAGGTCAAAGAGCGAGCAGCCCTCAAAGCTTGGCGACGAGGCAACGGGGCCCAACCCTGCCCCAATACGCTCAAGGATGCCCGATAGGCGGTTCAGGCGGCACTCGACGGCATACAGGGTATCGATCTCGTCCTGGTCCAGCAGGCTACGATCAAAATTGAGATAAAAGAGCCTCGAGCGATCGATGCGCGCCAGACTCATTTCGGTTTTGGCCGCAATGGTGCGCAGGCGAGGCAGATTGACTTCGCCCATCAAAGCGGCGGCATAGCGCTCAATACCACTTGGATTATCTGTATGGTCAATGCGGTAGAGCAACGTTTCGATTGCATCGGGCAGCGGCGTGGAATCAAACCCCAGCAGCACCTCAACCGGCTCGGGGAGTTTTACGAGCTTGATCTTGTCGACGGCATTTTTCATGCCCTCGTCGAGGCCGTCACCGTCAGCCGTGCCTGAGACAGCGTTTTCAGAATCGGCGAGTATCACGTAACGCAAGAACATCGAGGCCATGAACTCGCCGTAGCGAAGGCTGCGTGTCGAATTCCACGTCTCGCAATCGGATTGCTCACGCATGGTGCCTTCGGGAGAGCCGATGACTCGCGCCCGGGAATGCATCGTCCCATCGGCGCCCCTGACCGCAATCTCGCCGATGCTCGAATCGGACTCGTCAAGAATCAGTTGCATGTCGGGATCGTCGGGCAGCGATGCCTCGTTAACGGGACGGTCCACCTTATAGACCTCACCCGAAACGCTCACGTAGCCCAAAAGCGACACATGGCTTTTGCCGACAAATTCGACGACATAGCATGATTCATGCGGGTCCTCGCCAAAGAGCTTCCAAACCACGCCATACGAGCGTCCCGCAGGCTGCTCGGGCATGGCCGGAAAGCGCTTTTTGGGATCGAGAAACCTGAGCTTGTATGTCGGACGCTCTGCCACGAAATATCACCCTGATCGGTCGCCTAAAGAAAGAGCGCGCCACGGGCTCACCAAGGCGCATACACGAAATCTTACACGAGTCGATGAGAAATAGTCCCCTTTGACCGAGATTCGAATCCATGCGACGCCTGCCCAAAAGAAAAGCCCCCGTTGCCGGAGGCTTTCAATTTCAATTGGTGCGGCGTATAGGATTCGAACCTATGACGTTCTGATTCGTAGTCAGACCCTCTATCCAGCTGAGGTAACGCCGCGACTTGTTGATTATTATGCACATGGACTGAATAATGGTCAAGCGTTTTTTCAAAAAAAGTTATTGAATTTGATTTTTACTCATTTGAAGGTTTGGCGCGATCTTCGATACATCGCGATATAAGAAAAGCCTCCGTTTCCGGAGGCTTTAAGTTCAATTGGTGCGGCGTATAGGATTCGAACCTATGACGTTCTGATTCGTAGT
>CALGKS010000305.1 GCA_937930475.1 uncultured Collinsella sp.
GGTGGGTGGTGTAGCGCCAGCTGGAGGAGTCGTCCATGCCGGCGGAAGTGAAGGCGCCCTCGACACCAAGCTCATCCTTGCGGGCCTGGATGTCGTCGGCACAAGCCTTCAGCTTATCGAAGGAGTTGATGTCCTCGGCCTTGTAGCCAGCCTTCTCGAGCAGCTGCTTGTTGTAGATGATGCCGTAGCTCTCCTGGACCCAGTCGATACCCAGATCCTTGCCATCGGACTGCAGAGCCAGGGAGTCGTCAATGAGCTCACCGCGGAGCTTGGTATCGGACAGGTCGGCGCAGTAATCCTTCCAGTTCTTAAGACCGGTGGGGCCGTTGACCTGGAACAGGGTCGGAGCGGAGCTCTTGGACATCTCGGACTTGAGCTTCTCCTCGTAGGTGTTGGAGGCGGCGGTCACGATCTTGACCTCGACGCCCTTCTCCTTCTTGTACGCCTTGGCGATCTCCTTCCACTCCTTGTCGACCTCGGGCTTGAATTGGAGGAAGTAGACCTCGGCAGCGTCACCAGAAGCAGAGGAGCCGGAGCCGGCGGAGCCACCGCAGCCCACGAGACCCAGACCCAGAACCGCAGCCGCGGAACCAGCGAAGCCCAGGAACTGCCTTCTGCTCATTTCGTTCTTCATTACAATCCACCCTTTCACACCGTGGCGGCACCCTTTGCCGCCGCCTTCGGAGATTGGCTCGGGGACTTTGCCCCTTTTGCTGATTTGTACAATACGCTATTTGGATAGTTGTTTGAACAAGTATTGCTAGAGCGGTAGAAAAACTTCGGTAAACGGTAATTTCAACTTGATACTTGACAAGTTTTGTATAAACAATTATTTGTTATCGAATGCAGAGAAAACGCCCGGTCAAGCCGATACATCGTCGGTTTGACCGGGCGTTTTCTCTTTGAGGGTATAAGGCTCGCCGGACTGCGAGCTCACCGCCTATCGCTTGGAATTGACGCGGTAATGGAAGATCTCGGGGTGCGTACGGGTGTGCGTCACCTCAAACAAGATTCCATCCGAGGTGTACGACTGGCTCTCCATGACGGCAACGCAGTTGTATTTGCCAAGGTCAAGATAGCTGCAGTCCTCATCGTTGGCAAGCTCGACACTCACCGTACGACGGCTCGCCATCACCTTGACGCCGCACTTGTGCTCCAGATAGCCGTAGATAGAATCCGACGCGACCTCGGGGGTCAGGCCTTTGGCGATCGACTCCAGAAAATAGCCGTGGTCCACCTGGCGAGCGCTACCGTTAAGGCTACGGACGCGCACCACGCGAATCAACTCCTCGCCCACCTTAAAGCCCAGGCGACGAGAGAGCTGCTCGGTGCAGACCAGATGTTCAAAGGACTTAACGTCCGTCGATGCAACGGCATTGTTGCGCTTTGCAAATTCGCCAAACGACTCGACTTCCTCGAGCGCGCCCAGCATGTCGGTTTCGCCCTTGAGCCAAATAACGCGTACGCCCTTGCCGTGTATGGGCTGCACAAACATCTCGTCGGCCAGCATGCTCAAGGCGCGGCGGACGGTATTGCGCGTGCAGTCGAACTCTGCGGTCAGCTCGGCTTCGGTTGGCAGCATCTCCTGAAACGCATAGGTCCCGTTAATGATGCGCGAACGGATCTCGCGGTAGATTCCTTCGTAAATCGCTTTTGGCATGGCTTCACCTCTAATGAATATGTATGGCTAGGCACGATAGCATTTCTTGGGGTTGTTTAAACCGTCTATCGGCAAAGCACGGATTATTTACCGTCGACGGTTCCCCCGACACCCAAATCGGACCGAATCAAAACCGTCAATGCGGCAAGCAGCCAGTCCTCTACAATGAGTTCATTGTTTAAACGTTCTTGCTCGCACAGCATGTTGCATCCGGAAGGCATATTATGCTGCAGAAAATCCAACGCTTTGGCGGGGCAATGTTCGCGCCCGCCATGCTGTTTTCCATATCGGGCCTTATGGTCGGCGTCTCCGCCCTCGCAACGTCTGCGGATATCGTCGGCGACCTCGCCGTATACGGAACCCCTTGGTACGTTTTCTGGGCTATCATCCAGCGCGGCTCGTGGACGGTCTTTAAACGCCTTCCGCTCCTGTTTGCCGTTGCGCTGCCCATCGGCCTTGCCCAAAAGCAACCGGCACGTTGCTGCCTCGAGGCGCTCGTGGCCTATTTTGCCTATTGCTTCTTTTTGAGCGAGATCATCAAGCTGAGCGGAGACAACCTTGGACTTGAGTACCCGTCGTCTTTGACCCCCGCCAGCGGCATCACCGTCATCGACGGCATCAAGACACTCGACACCGGCATTATCGGCCCGCTTGTGGTCTCGGCAACCGTCGTCGCCATCCATGACCACTTCTACGATGCCAAGGTTCCCGATTGGCTCGGCACCTTCTCGGGATCCTCGCTGGTCTACCTCATCAGCTTCTTTGCCGTGCTCGCCCTAGCCGTCGTCTCGGCCGCCATCGTGCCTTCCGTATACGCAGTGACCGAGACGCTGCGCCATGCACTTGTGGGCGTCGGCCCCTTCGGCGTAGGCGTCTTTGTTTTTTTAGAAAGAGCACTCGAGCCCATAGGGCTGCACCACCTGCTCTACATGCCGATCTACTACGACAACCTGGTCATTAACGACGGCATCTACGCCACGTGGACCAATTTGCTCCCCATCCTCTCCCACAGCACGCGCCCCCTCAGTGAGCTTGCGCCGTGGGCCGGTTTCACCGCCACCGGCTGGGTCAAGCTCTTTGGCCTTCCTGCCATCGCGGCTGCGTTCTACTCCACCGCAAAGCCCGAGCGCCGCGCTGGCCTCAAGGTCATCCTGGTTCCCGCCATTGTTGCCTCAGTGGTCTGCGGCGTCACCGAACCGCTCGAGTTTCTCTTTATGTTCACCCACCCCGGGCTCTTTTTGCTCTACGCCGTCCTCTCGTCCTGCCTCGCCATGGCTATGAACTTCTTTGGCGTCGTCGGCATCTTCTCGGGTGGCTTTATGGAAATGGCTGCCTTCAACTTTATCCCGCTCATGCGGACGCATGCCGGCGCCTACCTTCTGGCGCTCGGAATCGGACTCATCTTTAGCGCCATCTTCTTTCTGAGTTTTCGAGGTCTTATTTTGGCCTTTGACCTTAAAACCCCGGGACGCGAGGACCATATCGCCAGCAACACGGCGCTCTCGCGCTTGACGGGAGACGACGTTGACGAAAAGCGCTCATCCGAAAACAGCGCTTCCGGCGGCCAGGCATCACAAGATCATCTGCTCGCCGAGCAGGTTGTGATGCTTCTGGGCGGCGCCTCCAACATTGTGGGCGCAACCAACTGCGCCACGCGGCTGCGCGTCGAAGTCGCGGACCCTTCCATCGTCGCGGACAACGCGACCTTTGTCGCAGCGGGCGCCAAGGGCCTCATCATTACGGGCAAGACCGCCCAGGTGATCATCGGCATCTCCGTTCCCCGCGTCAAAGAGCACTTTGATCGGATTATGGGACTCGAGCCGGGGTTTGTGCCCACCACCTCGGCCTCCCCTGCCGCCAGCCCAACCCACAAGCACGGCGATATCTGCTTCTTCGACATTGACGGCACGCTCGCGTGGCAAGACCCCAGGCTCGCCCAAGACCTTCCCGAAGACGAGCGGGACCTCTCCCCCTATCCCAACGAGGAGGTTTCGCAGGCAATCCGCGAGTTTGTCGCCAACGGCAACATGGCCTTTATCTGCACGGGACGTACGCTGAGCTGCATTCATCCCAAACTACTCGAGCTGCCGTGGGCAGGAATTGTCTGCTTGGCGGGAGGCTACGTCGAACTCGACGGACGCATTGTGCGAAATGCAGCCATGAGCCCCGGCTTGCTGCAACGCCTCGCCCCGTATCTTGAGCAATCGGACGAGGTGATTCGCTTTGAAGGTCTCGATCGCGTCGTGCGCATGAGCGCGGACGCCCCCGATGGCGACGGATATGCCCGTACCGTAGGCGATGCCGTCACGCAACTTGAGCACTACAACGCCTATAAAATTCTTATGTCCACACCACTTGCCAGCCGCATCGCCCAAGATGAAGAGCTTGGACCTCTGCTCTGTCTCAACGAGCTCGAGCTCGAGGTCACAGAAATCTCGCCTCGTGAGTGCACCAAACGAGCCGGAATCAGTGCCGTGCTTGACGCCCTGGGGCCAGATCACGGCACCGTGTACGGCATTGGCGACGCGAGCAACGACATCGCCCTCATGGAGGCGGTCGACGTTGGCATCGCCATGGGCAACGCGCCGGACTTCCTCAAGGAAAAGGCCGACTACGTAACCGACAGCTTCGACCATGACGGCGTCGTCACCGCGCTCGAACACTTTGGGCTTATCTAGCCGAGCCCCTTGCCGCGTTTGCAGCCGCAAGACTCAATCTTCTTCAACCGCCGCGCTCGACGCCCTAATGTGGCAATATGTTGTCTGCATAATGCAACGATGCAACCTAAGAAAGAATGCGAGAACCCGTGTCCAGTCCGTTTACCAGCTTTTTAGCCCAGCACTTTGACCAGATCAACGACTATCTGGCCACGTTCTTTGACGGACAGGCGACCTCTGCCGATATCGAGCGCTACCTGTATACCCCGCTGTCGGCATTTACCGCCAATGCCGGCAAGCGCCACCGCCCGCTCATCTGCATGCTCGCCGCCACCGCG
>CALGKS010000306.1 GCA_937930475.1 uncultured Collinsella sp.
CGGTGAGGTTGATATCTTTGAGCACATGCAGGTCGCCAAAGTACTTGTTGAGATGTTTGATCTCGATCATGTCTGCCATGAATGTCCCTTTCCTGCGCTTACACGAATTGCACTATTGTACGGAAAGAACCACGTTTCCGCAGCCCACACTGCATCCCCGTAAAGAACCCGCAACCTTTCACCCACTCATTGGGGACCACTCATTGGGGACAGACTTAAATGAGTACCTACCCAATGAGTGGTTGAGCATAAGTCAGCGAAAACCCGCACACGCGAGCAAGGTGACGTGAAATGAAAGGGCGCTGACCTTCTGGTCGCGCCCTTGAAATTGAACGTCAGATTGCCGCGTGTGCGGGTTTGCAGCGTCGAGCCGTTACGCGGTTTGGTAAAACCGCGTAACAAATTACGCCAATTTTGCGCCGACGATCTTTGCTGCTGCCGGTTTGTCGAAGTTGCCGCCGGTGGCCTTGCCGAGTGCTCCCATGACCTGGCCCATCTGCTTCTTGGAAGTAGCGCTCAGCTCGGCGATGACCTGCTCGATCAGGGCCTCGAGCTCCTCGCCCGAAACCTGCGCGGGCAGCAGGCTCTCCAGAATCTTGACCTGCTCGGTCAGGTTGTCGGTACGCTCCTGGTCGGTACCGGCCTTAATGGACATCTCCAGCGTCTCGCTCGTCTGCTTAATCAGACGCTTGATCATGCTGTTGACGTCTTCCTCGGTCACATCACGACGCTCGTTGACCTCGATGTTCTTCACCTCGGCCTTGACCTGGCGAATGATGGACAGGCGAACCTTGTCCTTAGCCTTCATGGCGGCGATCATTTCCTTCTGCAGCTCTTCGTTGGTCATCTGCAAATCCTCCTCAATAGTACGGGCGGCACTCGCACGAGCGCCGCCCCATGATTACTTAGTCGTCGACGAATCGTCGGTCGAACTCTTGGTGACGCCCTTCAGGCTGACGTTGTACGGCACGTCCTTGGGCATGGGGTTAACGGTGATGTCGGCGTCCTTCTTGTACTGCTCCAGCCACTCGCTGTACGCGGTGCTTGCCGTCTGCGTCTTCACCACGTTGGAGACGTACTTCTTGATGTCCTTGGGCACCTGCTTAATGTCATCGACCTGATTATCGACATGGAAGTAGTCGGTGCACTTGATGATGTGGTAACCATAGGTCGACTCGACGACGTCGCTCACATCGCCCTTATTGAGTCCCTCGAGTGTCGCCTGATAGCTGTCGACGAAGGTGGTGAGCTTGTCCCAGCCCACATCGCCCTTCTTATCCTTGGAGCCGGTATCGTCGGAGTACTGCTTTACGGCGTCCTCAAAGCTCAGCTCGCCGGAGTTGATCTTGTCCAGGCACTCCTGCGCCTTGGCCTTGGCGGCGGCCTTGTCCTCGTCGGAAGCGTCAGAATCGACCTTGATCAGGATATTCGACGAACGACGGGCGTCATTGTATTTGGACAGGTTCTCATTGATGTAATCGACAATCTCGCTGTCCTTGGGCTTGCTGGTGGGTGCCACGGCATCCTTGAGCTTCTGCTGCGCCAGGCTCTCCTTGAGCGAATCCTTGTAGGTGTCCTCGGTGTAGCCGTAGGTCTTAAGCGTCTTCTTAAAGGTCTTGGCGCCGCCGGCACTCTTGCAGGCGTCCTTCCAGGCCTTCTCTACCTCCTCGTCCGAGACGGTCACGCCGTTTTCCTTCTGCGCTTGCTGAAGCAGAATCTGCTGCGTGTAGGAGTCGATGAGCTGCTTGCGATACTTCTTGGGCGTGAGGTCATTGTCGACCAGGTACTGCGCCCAGTCCTTGTCCTTGGTGTAGCCGTAGGACGTGCGCATGCTCATAATCTGCTTGGTCACGGTGTCCTCGGTGAGGTTGGTGCCGTTGATAGTGGCAGCCACGCCACCAGTGAGCTTATAGCCCGAGCTGGCGCTTTCGGTCTGCGACATCAGGCCGGAGCACGCCATGGCCGAGACGGAGAGCAGCATCGCCAGCACGCCGATGACCACCAGGACAATCTTGACGGTCTTGGACACATAGGTCTTGCGCTGCTTCTTTCGAGAGCTGGAGGCGGCGCGGGACCGTTGCTCGGGCGTCGGCGCGACCTCGGGGTTCTTTTTCTTATTTGCCATGTTTGGCCTTTCGCATCACGAATCGAACAAACGCCATTGTGTCACAACGCAGCCCCCGCGACACACCTGGTGCATGGGAGACGGGTTAATCTGCACCATTTTGGTGCAAAGGGGACAGGTCTGGCAGTTGACAGTTAGGGACGTTCCTTTTCTGCCGGCGGTTAGGGACAGTCCCCCAGTGCCGGCCTTAAAAGTGGCGGCGGATGGCGTCGACCATGCCCTGGGGCGTGGTCTGGCCGAGTACATCGGCTGCAGCGTCGGCATCCATAAAGATATTCATAAGCGCTTGCAGGGCCTCGACCTGGCCGCCCGGCTCGGCGATGCCCAGATTGATGACGATCTGCGCCGGCACCGGGGCGCCCATGCCCGCCATCGCGTTGAACGTCACAGGTGCGGCGGGCTTTACCACCGCGATATAGGGCTTGGCCACAAATCCCGGATCGGTATGCGGAATGGCGATGTTTGCCGCCGGCATGGCGAGACCCGTGGGATAGGCGTCCTCGCGCGTGCGGACGGCGTTGAGCCAACCCTCGGCAATGTAGCCGCGCGGAGCAAGCTCACCCTCGAGGCGCGCAAACACCTCATCCGGTGTCGCACACTCCCAATCAAAAAACACCAGCTCAGGCATAAACAGCGCTTCGTTATCCGCCATGCGCTCACCTCTCTCACCTAGTCACCTGCGACGTTCTTAAACGACTAGTCATTCAAGAACGTCGCAGGTGACTACCAAAAACAAAAGGTGGTCACGCGCGCCTTGGCGCCAATGACCACCCTGACTACTCGGCTAAATTGTACTGTGCG
>CALGKS010000307.1 GCA_937930475.1 uncultured Collinsella sp.
GCTGCGGCGCCGGCGGCTTCGGTGGATGCGCATGCGGCGACAACACCGACAACCGAGGCTGCTCCGGCAACTCAGAACGAGGCCGATACTCAGCAGGTATCTTTGGCTGACACCGTCGAAGGGGCTGGCGATGCAATGCCCGCCGAGCAAAACGCTTCCAGCAACAACGCCGCCATGCCGGCAGACAACGCCATTATGCCCTGCGGTGTGACCGACGTGACGGGTGGGGGTGGCGTGACAATCGACACGAACGTCGAATCCTACTACAGGGAATGCGAGCTTCCACCCGAGATTTCTCTTACCGGAGGCGGTAGTTTCTCATGGGATTTTGGACCGGTCCCAGATGAGGTGGCGGATAAGCTATCAAACGCATCCGAAACTAAGTATTACAAGGCAGATGCCGCTACTGGCGCGCTTGTTGAATTCGCCGATCAGTCTCAATCGAACGTGACGATTTCCATTGCGCCATATGAAGGGCAGATGCGCGCGACGCTGACCCTGACGGGTGGCGACTTTGTAGACGGAAACTATGCACTCATCCGCAACGAGGATGTGCCGTTTACTTCAACGTTGACGTTCGACGGCACCGACTATAATGATGGCATCCTCATCGGCGATCCTGATAGCACCTCCGATAAACTAGCTCAAATCGTTGTCCATGAAACAAGGACCGATTACTACCTGCGCTACAACTTCAACACCGTGGTAAAGCTAGCTGCTCATGGACAGGCAATCAATAGCGTTGATTTGGGTTCAGGATATATCGGCTATCGCGCTGGGGATACTCCCGCTCCAACCACTCATGTACCATACGCAGATTACGACAAGTATGAAATTGCTTACGAGTGCTGGGAGGAGATGGACAACAGCGATCCCACGGATCTTCATCCCGTCGCCTTCTGGTATTCCGACGAGGGCATGTACACACCGGGCATGAAGCGAATCGACAAGTTCGAAGAAGGCAAGCACTACATGCATTCTGTCATGCTACGCCAAAAGAACGGGTATGAGTTTGCCAACGGCTGCACTGTGGCAATCAATGGCGAGCCACTTAACACCATGAGTGTTCAGAAAGTCGAAGGTGGTCTGTTCCTTGCGCCGACCTCATCGTTTACCTGCGAAAAGGCTCTTGTGTGGCAAGCAATCGACACGGTCGAGATTAATGGCGCTACTGTCACGTTCAAAGACGGCGATAAGCCGGTGTTCACGGGCGCTACGTCCGACGACACTCGTTATTGGTATCAGTGCGAGTTCTGGAATTCTGAGGATGGCGCTGGAGTGAACTCGGCATGGTTCTGGGATCAAAATATCGAGAACCACATTGATACGTTTGAGGCTGGGAAGACCTACAGCTACGGTTTTTATCTCAAGTCGCATGAGGGTTTCTACTTTACTCGTGACACTAGGGTCACAATTAACGGCAAGACTTATGGCTACTGGTGGAACGAATCCGATGCGGAGAATCTCGATAGAGACGGTAAGACGACCACCATGTGGGTCTATACCAATCTTACGATGACGCCTGAAGCAACGCCTGCGCCGACGCCCGACCCCAGGCCGACACCGGATCCCGAGCCCAAGCCAGATGCCAAGCCGGGCCAGGCACCAACGACCGCCACGACTACTACGACCGTCTCGACCACCAAGACTCCGGCCGTCAAGCCCGCTGCCAAGACCACCGATGCCACCCTCGCCGCAACGGGTGACAGCACCGGACTTGTCGCCGCGGCCATGAGCCTCGCCGGAGCCATCGCAGCAGCCATTGGCATCGCCTCAAAGCGCCGCGAGAACTAGGTTTCGGCGGAGGCCCTCGTTTCCACCTCAGCAAGATCTCAATCTGTAACACCTAGCCAGCAGAAACGGCTCTATCTGTTACAGATTTAGATGAACCGGCGGGTGGCCAACATAACGTCTCAATCTGTAACGCCTAGCGAGAAATTCGGCCTCTTACTGTTACAGATCGAGACAAACCGACCGGACGAGTCCAAAACCACCACAAAGGTGCCTGTCTCCTTTGTGGTGGTTTGCGCAGGTAGAACGGTAGGTTCGTATATATGAACCTACCG
>CALGKS010000308.1 GCA_937930475.1 uncultured Collinsella sp.
CAAAGCCTTTGACGGCGTTTGCCCCGCTCGTTCGCTGCAAGGTTGCCTTTACCTTACGTTGTCGTTCATCGCGAAGGAGTTCTTCATGGCACAGCTCGTGGTGTAGAGCACCTTGCCCAACAGAGCATCGGTCTCCACCCGCACGCGCTCGGCAAACTCCTCGTTGGCGCGGGCAAGCTCGGCGGGTACCTCGGCCTCGGGCAGCGCGGCTACGACAGCGTCGACGTCGTGAATCTGCTTGTGGCCCATGCCGCCGACCTTTTCCTGATAATCCTCGACCGCACGACCGCACTCATGGAAGCGAACATCGGCCAAGGCACCGATCAGGCGATTTGCCCAATAGAAATTCTCGGACGTCACGCGAGCCTGCGTGTCGGCATAGTACTCGGGCATGGTCTCGACATTGGCGTACAGCGGCACGAGCGCGTTAAACGAGTTAGAGCCAAACGCCATCCACTGCACGGCGCGATACGCCGGCTGTACATAGGGACGCAGCTGCAACACGGCAAGCTGGCTGTTGCGGTTGATGCCGATGGGACGATAGGCACCGCGCGTGGCGGGCGTGCCCTTGCTGCCGTAGCAGTCGTACTCCGTGCCCTGGTAGTGGCTGGAGAGCACGTACTTGATGTCCCCGATGGTCACCTTGCGCTCGGGCACGCGGCTCCAAGGGATGTCGTCGCTCTCGGGCGTGTAGTCGGCGTCGGGACCGTCCCATACATCGCTGGGGTTGAGGCAGCGCTGCATGTACCAGGCGCGCGGCGTGTTGTAGACGTGGTCGCTGTCGCTGTGCGAGCCAAAGGCCTCGCGCGGGTTAAAGACCGTCGCCGGACCGTCGCCCTCGACGCCCAGCGTCAGGTCCAGATGCCACTCGGCCATCCAGGAGCGCAGGTCGGCAGAGCACATGTGGTCGACCTGAGCGCCCTCGGCGTCGTCCAGGTCAAAGCTGTCGATACCCAGCTGGTTGGGCATGGTCACATAGGTGTCATCGGGCACGCGCTTGGCGATCCAGTGGTGGCCGCCGATGGTCTCGAGCCACCAAATCTCGTCAACGTCACTAAAGGCAATGCCGTTGTTCTCGTAGGTACCGTAGCGCTCGAGCAGCTCGCCCAGAATGCGCACGCCGTCGCGGGCAGACTTGGCGTACGGCAGCACCAGGGTCACCATGTCCTCCTCACCCAGACCGCCGGGCTGCGCCGGAACATAGCCGTCCTCGCCCTCGTTGCCCTTGGCGGGCACGTAGTCCACGAGCGGATCGGCGCCGCGGACGCGCTCGTTGGTGGTAAGCGTCTCGGTTGCGGACATGCCAACATTGAGCTCGTTGAAGCCGGCCTCGGCCCAAATGCCATGACCCGGGACGACGTCGGGGACGCTCGTGTAGCGCATGGGGTTGTCGGGCAGTTCAACGGTCAGATGACTCAGGACGCTCGTGTAGACACGAGGCTGCTCGTCGGGATGCACCACGCGCATGCGCTTGGGCTCAAACACCCCGTTGGACGAGTCCTCGTTGCGGGCGACAAGCGTCGACCCGTCGTAGCTCGCGTTCTTACCAACCAAAATCGTTGTGCACGGCATGCGCATCCTCCTTGAGCGAAGAAATCAAACGGCAACAGTGTATCGCTTCGGCGCAAAAAGGGCGAAACCGCCGCCCCGGCAGCCCCTGTGGGCAAAAAATGCCAAATATGAGTACTGTCACCAATTTAGTAGCAGCAAATTTCCTTGTAATGAGTGCCGGAAATCCCCAATTGTCCAAAAGCAAGACAACGTTATTCCCCATATGTTCAATAAAATGGGCTCCCCGACGAGAATGAATATCGTTAGGGAGTCTAAAAGACGTAAAACATATGTGACTATCTTGGCAACAGTACTCATATTTGGCGTTTTATGACCACGTGGTATATGGCTAACCCCTCAAACAGCCCAAAACGCCTATTTCGATGCGCGCTCCGCCGCCACGATCACGTGCTTGGCGAGAATCGCAGTGGTCACAGCCCCCACGCCGCCCGGCACGGGTG
>CALGKS010000309.1 GCA_937930475.1 uncultured Collinsella sp.
TTGTGTCCGCCGCGCACAGCAGGTCGCTCACGCAGGGCAGGTCTTCCCACTCAATACCATCGACATCCCAAATTCTGTTCATGTTCAATCTCTTTCTGGCTGTGAATTAACGCACTCGATCGTCCTGCTCTATATGCTCACAAGGCATGCGCCCCGCTAGAGCGCCTTCTTGCTGGGCGCAATCACCTCGTCCACCAGGCCCAGCTCTAGGGCGCGCTTGGCGTTGCACCAGCAGTCGCGCTCGGTGAGCTCGTGGAATTCCTGGGCGCTCAGGTTGCCGTGCTCGGCCAGCAGCTCGTCCAGCTCGGCGCGCATGGCCGCCGCATGCTGTGCCGCGATCTCGATATCGGTCTGCTGCGCCATGCCCGTGCCGCCCATCAGCTGATGGATGAGCACCTGCGTGTGGCGGTACACCTGGCGGTGGTCGCCGCAGGCCAGTATCACCGCGGCCATCGAGGCCACGACGCCCTCGCCCACCGTGATCACGGGACAGTCGAGCGACTGCATGGTGTCGATGAGCGCCAGCCCCGCCGTAACACTGCCGCCCGGGCTGTTGATGATGAGGGTGATGGGCTCGGAGGCACTTTGATGCTCCAGCACCAGCATGGACTTAATAAGGCCGTTGCAGGTCACATCGTTGACCTCGCCTTCCAGCAACAGCACGCGGCTGTTGAGCAGCTCGCTTGCCATATCGACGGCGGCAACGCGGCCGTCCTTGGACTTCTTAATGATACTGGGCTCACGATACATAACGGGCATGGTAATTCCCTTCTAAACGTAATTGGTAAGGAGGTAAAACTGGGCCGCACGGCCAGCGGCCAGTGGAGGCCGTGCAGCCAAATAAGCAAGATGAAGTGTGCGAAGCTGCAAGGGCTAATCCCTCAGCCACTTGGCCGCATTGGGATGATCGTCGCAAAAGTACTTCTTGGCGCGGAATGGTCGCATGCCGGTCACCTTAACCAGGCAATCGGCGCGAGGCATAAGCCCCACCTCGCCCGGGGTCATCACGTAGCCGCGCACATCTACGGCTGTGCGCTCGGCACCCACGTACTTGGTGCCCAAAACCGACTCGCCACACAGTTCGCTTATGTAGTTCTGCGTCGCGATGTTGCTGCCGCCACCCATATAGACCAAGCTATCGCAGTTATCGAGGATGGTAAGCGCCGTGGATTTGCCGTACACGCCATCGAGCTGGCTCAGCGATTGCGCGCACATCAAAAAGCTAATGCCGCGACTGCGCACGGTCGCAATGCTGCGCTCAAAATCGGGGATGCGTCCCACATTGGGAAACTCATCGAGCACAAACTGCACGCGGCGTTGCAAATGTCCGCTGGGGCTGGCATCGGCACGGCGTTGGGCAAGGTTAAACAGCTGCTTAAGGGCAACGTTCGCAAGCCATGCATTAGCCGAATCGTTGTCGCTCACCTTAAGATCGATCACGCGCTTGCCCTCGTCAATACGATCAAGACGCATCTCGTCATGCTCAAAAACGCGCATGAGCTGAGGTGTCTTAAGCCGCGAGATAGTTGCATTGAGCGTAATCAGAATGCTCTTAAGCGTCCTATCGGCCGCCCCACGGAAATCGCGATACTGCTCAACGCCGTACAGGCCTGCGCTCACCGCCCCATACTTATCGAGGAACTCCTTGGACTCCACCTCCTCCACAAGGTAGTCCAACGGGAATCGCCCCTCGCCATCTCCCGTGACCTTGATGAGCGCGGCCAGCTTAAAGACGTTGTTCATCTTAAGGTAGCGGCGCGGAGCATTGGGGTCCTCGCCCGGCGCAAGGGTGCCGGCAAGACACTCCAGGAGATACAGGATTCCAACAATCGCTCGAAGCAGCAGATCGTTTGCGTTATCCCAGAACGGATCATACCTACGGCTACGACCGTCGGGATCGACCCCCTCCATGATTGCCGCCACTGTGGTGGGGATATCCTCGACATCCATCACGTAGCGCAGAGGGTCGTATCCGGCCGACTGCTCGGGATTAACAGTATCGAGAACCGTCACCTCGTAGCCGTCCTCTTCAAAGCCTTTCCCCGTACGGCGCAGCAGCTCACCCTTGGTGTCTGTGACCACATAACAGCATTCGTGGTGATTGAGCAGGTTGGGCAAAATGAAACTCGCCGTTTTGCCGCTGCCGGTACCTCCAAAGGCAAAGACATTGTTGGACACGCTTGTCTCCCAATGCTTGTCGTCCTCGTAGAACGCCACCGTGGCACCCTTAGCCAGGATCACATCGCGCTGTTCATCGCCAGACGACAGCGCCTGCATCTCCTCCTTGGTCGCCCACTTCTTGGTCTGATACTCCGTTTGCTGCGCAGCCTCGTAGCCGAACATCTTGATGACTGACATGGCATGGCCCCTTTCTTGTCCGTAGTGTTGGTGGTTGTTAGGCAATGCGATCGGCACCGTCGTCCTCATTGAGCTGCGCCGAGCGCGGTGACTCGGTCGCGTGGCCGATCAGGCGCTCGGCCTGTGCCAGATAACTCTCGCGAGCAGCAATCGAGACCGTTGTGTCGCCCAGGTACGCAAGCAGTGCATGGATCATCAGCTTGTCGAGCAGGTCGTAATCTTTGTGATGCTTGATATTGAGGAGATAGCGATTTTCGAGTCCGTGTACTTTGTTGGTCAAATTGATTTCCATCTTTTCCTCCATGTAATAAAAAGTGTGTCGTTCTTTCGAAAGCGTCTCAAACGGGCGTTTGACGCATAGCTCTAAGTTGAAACGCGGACTCGCATCGAACACGCGTCGTTGCACCTTGAGGTAGCGCTTATAAAACATGACGGCGTCATCTTCATCCGCCGTAAAGCCACGCGACCCATCGCGGTGCAGCCGGTCGTATGGCTTTCTGCCATCGATATGGCGCACGAAGAGGGACGGGACATAGGCATGCTTCCTGGTGCTGTACTTCATCCCTGTCGTAACTTCCTCAAACAAGAGAACGCCAGCCGATTTGAAACCTGCATTGCGTCCATGCCTAAACATGCTCACTACTGTCGCCACGCTTTCCATGCGACTATCGCGCGGGGGGGAAATACAGCGGCAGCAAAGCGAGTGTCGCGGCAGTCAAAAGAACGCGGGCCTCGTGCACATCGGGTCGATACTGCTCGGGCGCCAGCCCGGGAATATCAGGCGAGCGCTCTTCCAGCACACCAACGAGCGATTTAGTCAGGCGCTCGACGTTCTTCTCGCCGCAGTACGGACACGGAAGAGACCGTTCTACCTTTCCGTTCATTTCGCACATGTCGCGGAGATCCTCGTCGATCGCACTGAGGAATGCCTCGTAGATGTTGTCCCGTTTCTTCATGAATGTTTCTTTCTATCCGGTTTCGGGTGTTTGGTGTAAGTCTGTTCTAAGTTTTAGAATGCTCTGAGGTATGGATGATGACAATCGACCTAACCTGCAGCTTCGTTAGTGAAATCACCCTGCTTGATAGCGCGGTTTGCCTAAAGGCTGTGTAGCGATTGCATCAAGCAGTTGGTATTGAGTTGGTTTTGAATTGCTTCGAGGATAGCACAGTAGGCTGTTCTCGTCATTAGAAATTTTTAAATTTTTCTGCTATTATATAGCCCACTAAGAAGAAAGGGCTCTATACATGCGTGAAACAACATCATTGCCACGTCTCACCGCCGCCGCCCTCTCGCGCGCGCTTAACCTAGAACAAGGCAGCCGCCTACTCACCGTTCGCCTACCTGGCGCCATCGGCTGCGAGGCGCTTCGTGAATGCTTCAGGCTGAACGGCAACGGCGTACCTAATATTTGCGAACTTGAGCCCGGCAAGCAGAACACGGGCAATGACAACGCGGCGCCGGTGTTTATCGATGCCACAGCTTGCGTTCGCAAACGTTTTCGCGAAATCAACAGCGCATGTGAGGCGCTCATTAATGATCTGGAGCCTGGCTACCTGGGCTTCTGCGATTGGGAGGCCTATCTCTGGTGCCTGTATGCACTAGCCCTCTCCGGTCGTACTCGAGCCGCCGTACTGCTGCCGTTCGAGTCTTTGGACAACGCCGAGCAGGCACGCGCGATTCTGTTGCGCGAGGGGCTCGTCGAAAGCGTCCTATATCACCCGCTCGCCGAATCTCCAATGCACGGCATGTACGCACTTATTGTATTGTCGACGGGAAATCGCAGCGTTTCATTCCGCAATGCCGCCACGCCCATGCCACGCCTTCGGTTTGCCGACGGGGCTCGCTACCCCAATCTTCCCTTGGCTTTCTCCCCTGACTGGAGCGGCATCGAGTGCGACTCACGCAAAACGGTTTCCATTGAAACCGTCGAGCTCGAAACGCGCAAGCTACTCCAACACCACGCCGCGCTCTCCAAAGGCAGGGTTGGCCTGATCTCCGTAGCTCAAAACTACAGCGCAACGCTCGGCGACAGCTTTATGCGCGTGGTGCCGTTTATGCCCCGAGACAGCACCACCTCGGATGACATCGACGCTGTCGATGTGCGCCGCATTTCATCTCGGGATTTCCGCAACGGCTATTTGCTGCCCAGGGATGTTGCGGAAGGCGCGTCGGA
>CALGKS010000310.1 GCA_937930475.1 uncultured Collinsella sp.
GCATATGCTCGGCCTAACGACCTGCGCTATTCCACGACAGCTTGACGATTCGATTCCGCGCGAGAATTACCCACACGAATCTGCGAAAGGCCAAAAAATGGTCATGGGGAGTCTAGGTCTGCGTTTTCGGCTTGTCAACTATAAGCGACACCGTCCTCGCATCGTCCGATCGGACGGCATGGGCATGCCCCTCCGATCGACTTGTCCCGCAGCGAACTCGGGGCCCATTTGTCGATTTCCCGAAGATTCATATTCGGAGTGCACGGGGCATCGGTTGTGAGAGGTGCTTTCGATACGGGGCCGAACGCAGCAAGACCACGATTGAAAATGACGAGGTCATCAACAACCTCATCCATTTTTGGGGGATTACTCTTTTAGGGTTGGATCCTTGAGAAGATCCAGCCCTTTTTTGATGGTCATATGATCCTCAAAGCGGCAGTTTGGAGTGCACAAAAAAAATCAAATCCTCACCAAGGGTTGGATTCAGGCGCACGCTATGCTCCATTGATCTCCGCAGTCGTTGCCTCGCCGCGCCAGTCGACCCTATGCAGGAAATAAAATTAGATGCTCTTTTAGGGTTGGGTTTGCTAGAATGGGTGTACTTAACCAAATTCAGGGATATGTCACACCATGGCTCAAAACGACCTGCATCTCCAAAACTTTTCGGACCTGATTTGGAGCGTTGCCGATATGCTCCGGGGATCGTTCCAAGAAGATGACTACGGGGCGATCATTCTTCCGTTCGCTCTTCTGCGTCGAATCGAATGCGCGCTAGTATAACGTTCTGCAAATAAAGCCATTAAATAGCTGGTTCTGGTATAATCGGAGGCTCCTCATCTACTGGAGCCTCCTCATGCCTCGCGGCCGCCCCATCGTTACCCCTCTAACTCTCACTCCAGAACAAGTTACCTCATTGACTCAGATCGCCAATTCACGTACGGCAGAGCATCGCCAAGTGCAACGCGCCCGAATTCTGCTAGGCGCGGCCAGCGGAAAACCACAAAAGGAGCTTGCAGAGGAAGCCAAGCTTTCAGTGAGCGCGGTCGCCCGTTTTCTGCGGAAGGCATTACAGATCGGTCCAATGATGGCTCTGGAGGATCTCAAGCGCAGCGGACGCCCTGCAACGATCAGTGATGATGCGCGTACTTGGGTACGTTCTCTGGCCTGCACGCCGCCGAAGGATTTGCCGGATGGGCCGACCAAGCGCTTTGGTCAATGGAGACTCTTGCGGTCTACGTACGCAAGCATGCGGAGGAACACCACTTTGGGGACTCTCTTGGGAAAGCCTCCAAGTCTACGATCTGGAAAATTCTCGAAGAAGGTGAGATCAAGCCGCACCGTATCCGCTATTACCTGGAGAAAAAGGACCCTGATTTTGAAGCTAAAGCGCAGGAAGTCCTTCTTCTCTACAAGCGAGTAGAGATTGACCTTCGCTTCATCGATATGCTCGAGGGGGCATCGCAACCGAACGGCACCGTCTATATTTCTTATGACGAGAAGCCGGGAATTCAAGCTATTGGGAACATTCATCCCGATCGGTCGCCGCAACCCGGGAAGGGCTTCACGCGTCGTGACTACGAATATCGCCGCCACGGAACGCTTTCTCTGCTTGCCGGCATCGATCTGATTACAGGCAAAGTACACAGTCTGATCCGCGAACGTCACAAGAGCTCAGACTTTGTCGACTTCCTCAAAATGATTGATGAAACGTATGCCAAAGAATGCAAGATCTTCATTGTGTTGGATAATCATTCGATCCACACGTCGAAAGAGACGCGCGCTTACCTTGACACGAGGAAAGGCCGCTTTCAGTTCATCTTCACACCGAAGCATGCATCGTGGCTCAATCTCATCGAGGCTTTCTTCAGTAAGATGGCACGCCAAAGCTTGCGCGGTCTTCGTGTCAATTCGAAGGAGGAGCTGAGAGATCACATTGCGAAATGGATCGAGGAAACCAACGTAGACCCCGTACCTTTCCGTTGGCGATGGAAGCTTGACGAGGTCCATGAGTTAATTAATAGCCTTATTTAGCAAACGTTATACTAGCGCCTAC
>CALGKS010000311.1 GCA_937930475.1 uncultured Collinsella sp.
GCCTGCATCCCCTCGATGTGCAGGTTCTGCTGGGCGTGTTCGACGGCCTCGTTGCCAAGGGCGCCACAGTCATTGTGATCGAGCACGACCTCGGCCTCATCCGCAATGCCGACTACGTGATCGACATGGGCCCCGGTGGTGGCGACGCCGGTGGACAAATCGTCTGCGCCGGCATACCGGGCGATATCGCAGCTTGCTCCAAGAGCATCACCGGCCGCTATCTATAAGCGAATGTGACAAAGGGGCTGTCCCTTTGTCACATCGGCGTCTATTTAACGCATTGAGCAGCTAGATAGTCGCGGAAGAACGGCAACTCAAAGGCGACGACCCCTCGTCCGCGTTCTCCAATGATGCCGGCGTCAATCATGCGACGCCGGTAGCGGGAGACCTGCTGCGGCGAACGCTTAAGGCGCTCGACGAGGTCGGCGGTAGTGGACTCCTCCTTATCGTCAAGCATGGCGATAAGGAACCGCTTGTCCTCTGCAGTGAGCTCTCGATAGGTTGCTGCGAGAATCCGGTCATCCATTTCGTCGCGGGCGATTACGATTCCCTGGTCAAAGTCGCGCGACGATATCTCCTTTGAGTTGCTCGTGAGATCCCAGGCGCGGTAACCCACAAGCTGCAATAGAAAGGGGAAACCCGAAATCGAGCGAACAGCCTTATCGATTCCCTCGGCATTCGCCACACGGTTGTTTTCCTGAATCGTTCGGATCAGGGCTTCGCGCACATCGTGGTCGGCGATTCGCCCCAGATGATATTGCTGAGCACGGCGAAGAAACGAGACCGTCTTATGGCTCAGCAGTGTCGAGACGTTGTTGGGAAGCCCCGCCATAAGCAGGGCAACGCGCTTTCCGTCGGTCACAAAGTGTTGATAAGTGGCTGCGAGCTGAATCATCTCATCGAGCGTCGGATCGACTTCATCAACCGTGATGAGTAGCCCAGTGTTGGCCTCATTGAGCTGGTCGATGATGTCGCTCATGCGGTAACGCCAGGTCGAGACCTCATGGGCGTGATTGACCTCGATGCTGCCGAGAGGCGCAATTCCAAGACCGGTAATTTCGAAATTGGTCGGAAGATCAATGAGATGAGCTGCTGCCCGTTTTGCTCCGAGCTCGATTTCCTCAAGCATTCCTGGAAGCGCGGTTGTCTTTACGGCAACCCAGCCATGGGATTCGGCCCTCGTCGTAAGCGACGACATGAGGGCGGTCTTACCGGTTCCGCGTGCCCCCGAGAAGATAGAGGTCAGTTCCGGGCGTCTGCGCTGGCTCAAGAAAGCACGGTCCAGATCACGAATGACCTGCTGCCTTCCGGCAAGATGTGCGGGAACTTCTCCAAAACTAGGAGTAAACGGGTTTTCGAGATACTCCACTGTGCCCTCCTTCAGCGTCTCGAGTTAACTTCATTTTATTCTAGTTGATTTCAGTTAAAAGCGATTAATTACGTTTAACTATATGACGGTCGAATGTGACAAAGGGACTGTCCCTTTGTCACATGTCCGCAAATCCCGTCTGACGCAGGGCCTCGTAGAGGACGATGGCGGCGCTGTTGGAGAGATTGAGCTCGCTAATGCGGTAGTCGTCGGGGTTGACGAAGTTGCCGCAGATGTCCTGCTGCAGGATGGCCTCGTGGCTGTCCTCGGTATGTCCGAGCGACTCCTCGTGGGCCTCCCATGCCTCGGCGTTATCGAGTGAGTCGCAATCGCGCAGCATGGGGATGCGCTCGCAGCGCTCGGGTGCCGCGGCGAGCAGTGGCTCGGGAATGCCCGAGCTCTCGCTGCCAAAGACCAAGAAGTCGCCGTCGCGGTAGGTGCTCTGCGCATAGGTGCGACGAGCCTTTTTAGTCAGCAGATGCAGGCGCTCATCGACGGGGGAGAGCCCATTGCGGGCAAGGAAGTCCTCCCAGCCGGCATACGTCGTCACGTCCAAGTTTTGCCAGTAGCCCAGGCCGGCGCGACGCACCGTCTTGTCGTCGAGCGAAAAGCCCAGCGGCTCCACCAGGTGCAGGCGGGTACCGGTAACCACGCAGGTGCGGCCGATGTTGCCCGTATTGGCTGGAATCTCGGGCGCATACAGCACGATATTGAACATGAATCTCCTTGACTCAGAACGAAAAACCACCACGAAGGGGACAGGCACTTCGTGGTGGTTTGGCGGTTACGTAGCGGGCGGACAAATCCGCCTCGATAAAACCTAGGCGCGGTGCCAGTCGGTCAGGCAGGCATCGAGGGCGGCGATGAGCGCGTCCTTGTCCATGTGACGGCCGATGATGCACAGGCTCGTCATGCGGTCGCCCGTCTCGTCGTCCCAAATCTGCATGATCTCGGGGTTCTCGTCGATAATCTTCTGCTTCTCGCCCTCGGGCGCGGAGTCAACGAACAGGCCATTCTCCATGAGGCGCATCTGGTGACCGGCCTGCTCAAACATGTAGCACATGTCCGGATCGCCGGTCTGCCACAGCGGGCCCTTGACGCGGATGACCTCGTCGGGCCACTCCTGCTCAACAAAGTCGGTGAACTTCTGCAGGTCAAACGGCTTGCGGCGTGAGTACACAAAGGTCTCGATGTCGTACTCCAGCACCTCGGGGTCGTCGTGCTCCTCGGGATGCTCCATGGCCTCGATCCAGGCGGCGGAGTTGTAGGCGCGCATAAAGTCAAAGCGGTCGGTGTCGAGCAGCTCCTCCATGGGAACCTCGCCGTTTTGGGCCTCGACAATCACGGCATCCTTCTGCAGGCTGCGCACGATGGCCTTGAGCTCGGCAATCTGCTCGGGCGTGACGGTATCGGTCTTGTTGAGGATCAGCGTGGAGCAAAACTCGATCTGCTGAATGAGCAGGCTCTCGATGTCGTCCTCGTCGATATCCTCGGCCAGCAGGTCACGGCCGCCGTTGAACTCGTCATACATGCGGGCGCAGTCGACCACGGCAACGATGTTATCGAGCGCGAGCTTGGGCTCGCCGCCCACCTTGGCTTCGTCGCAGAAGCTCGAGATGGTGTAGGCGATGGGGATAGGCTCGCAGATGCCCGAGGCCTCGATGATGATGTAGTCGAAGTTGCCCGAATCGGCGATGCCCTGCAGCTGGTTGGCGAGGTCGTCCGAAAGCGTGCAGCAGATGCAGCCGTTGGTAAGCGGGATAAGGTCGTCGGTCTCGGAAAGGCCGCCGTCGGCGATAAGGCTGGCGTCGACGTTGATCTCGCCGATATCGTTGACGATGACGGCAGCGCGGATGCCGCCGTCGTTGGCGAGGATGTGGTTGAGCAGCGTGGTCTTGCCGGCACCGAGGTATCCGGTAAGCATAATGATCTTCACGGGTTTGTTGGGCATGTGCCCTCCTTTGTTAGACATGGCTTACAGTTGAATCATATGCCAAACGCTCGCTCTTATACCCACGAGTCGGCAAATAACACAGGCTACTCCCAGGCTCCCCATACATCGGGGCAATAGCCGACGGTCGCCTTTTTGCCGTTGCGCACGATAGGCTCGGCCAGTACCTGCTGATTCTCGAGCAGCTTGTCGAAGCGCTGGCTGGGCGTGAGGTGCTGGATGAGCGCGAGTGTCTCCTCGTCTTTGGCCTTGGGGTTGAGCAGCTTGTCGATGCCGCCAACCGCCTGCATGACACTCGTGAGCTCGCCCTTGCTCATCTCCTTTTCCTTAAGGTCGATAAACTGCACCTTAATACGGCGCTCCTTAAAGAAGCGCTGAGCCTTCTTGGTATCGAAGGATTTTTTGGTGCCAAAGATTTGGATCATATGTTCCGCCGTTCTAACGAACGGCGGTCACCTCGACGCTGCAAAGCCATCTGATGGGCAATCTGCCTTTCAATCGTCGGGCGCGGGCAAAAGCCCAGCGCCCTCCTCTTTCAAGGCACCTTGCCTCATCAGCTGGTTTTTCGCTGACATTAACGAAACATCGAGGTGACCACCGCTGGTCTTATCGAATGAAATTGGTCGTTGCGCGATCTGCTTCGGGCGCG
>CALGKS010000312.1 GCA_937930475.1 uncultured Collinsella sp.
GTATAGGTTTGGGGAATGGCATGGCTACCATCGCGATTATCGGTGCACTCGAAAAAGAGATCATGCAGATTAAGGAAGAGCTGAGTAACGTTTGCATGGTGCAGGAGGCGGGCTTGAACGTTGTGACCGGCGGTCTCGACGGTCTGTCGATTGTCGCCACGACGGCGGGTATGGGCACGGTAAACGCTGCCGCCGCAACACAGCACCTCATTAGCAAGTATGCTCCGCAGGCAGTTGTGCTTTCGGGTATCGCGGGCGGTTTGAACCCCAAGCTCCATATCGACGACGTGGTCATCGGCAAACGCCTGCGCTATCTGGATACCGATACCGCGCTTATCGCCGAGTCTGCACCGGGGCTCGAGGAGTTTGGCTCGACGCCTGCGCTGGTCGATATTGCTGCCGATGTGCTTTCTGAGCGTGGCTTTGTCAACGCTTCGACAAATGCAGCCGCTTCGAACGAGGGAGCCAAACAATTCCTGGTCGGCACGATTGCCACGGGCAACCGCTTTGTGACGGGCGCCGCCATGCGCAACGACGCTATCGAGGCGACGCACGCCGATTGTGTCGGCATGGAGGGCGCGGCGATTGCTCATGTCGCAACTAAAAATGGTGTCGATTGCCTGGTGCTGCGCGCTATCAGCGATAATTGTGACGAGGCGTACGATGCGATTTGCGACCGCGAGTTCGACCTGTTCGAGTATGCCCGTACCGCGAGTGGCATTACGCTCGATATCGTTCGCCGTATCGCTGCTATTTATTAGCGCGCTCTTTTGTAAGAACCTACGACCAAGGAGTGTCCATGGCCGATTCCATTAACTACCAGCTTGCCAAGTTCGTTGCCAGCTATGGCAAGGTTTCGCAGATTCCCGAGTCCACCTGCCCCGAGGTGAGCTTCGTCGGCCGCTCCAACGTGGGCAAGTCGTCGATCATGAACAAGCTTTTTGGCCGCAAGAACCTCGTCAAGGTTTCGAGCACGCCGGGCAAGACGAGCAACATCAACTTCTTTGAGGCTGACGACGTGCACTTCGTTGACCTGCCGGGCTATGGTTTCGCCCGTCGTTCCAAGGCCGAGCGTGACCGCTGGGCAGAACTTATCGGCGACTTCTTTGACTCCGAGCGCAGCTTTAACCTGGTCGTGTCGCTGGTGGATATTCGTCACGACCCCAGCAAGCTCGACCATGACATGATCGACTACCTGCAGGGCAACGAATTCAACTTTATCGTCTGCCTCACCAAAGCCGACAAGCTCAGCCGCACCCAGCAGGCCCGCCAGGCAGCAGCCATTAAAAAGCAGCTCAACGTCCCGGCCGAGAACGTGATCATCACAAGCTCCCAAACCGGTGCGGGCATCGACGAACTCAAAAAGCGCATCGCCGAGGCTTGCCTCTAGTAAGGGTTCTTGGCAGGCAATAGTTTGCATCTATCTATATCACCCCAGTGATAGTTATTGGTACACTATCACTGGGGTGATATTTTTGTTTGGAGGTCGATATGGAGCTTTGGCACGGGTCGGAGGTTGTTGTCGAGCATCCGTCGTTGGATAAATGCAGACAATTCAATGACTATGGGTGTGGGTTTTATTGCACGCCACATGAGGAAATGGCAATGGAGTGGGCATGTCGGACTGAGTCTGATGGCATTGCAAATCGATATGAGCTCGATATGGATGGTCTCGCAGTCTTGGATTTGGAGTCCGGGGAGTTTTCAATTCTCAATTGGCTTGCGATTTTGGCTAACAATAGGGAGTTCAATGTTTCGACACCGCTGGCGCGCGAAGGACTTCGCTATCTGCTGGATAACTGCCTGATTGATATTTCTCCCTATGACGTAATTCGAGGTTATCGCGCCGACGACTCCTATTTTTCGTTTGCAAGACAGTTTGTCAGCGGCATGATCTCGCTCAGGCAGCTGCAACGTATCATGCGCTTGGGTGATTTGGGTATCCAATATGCTCTTATGAGCGAGTGCGCATTTTCGGCGATTAGATTCTGCGATTGGAAGCAGGCTTTGGGGTCTGAGTTTTATCCCAAGCGTTTTGAGCGAGAGCAGAATGCTCGACACAAATACTTGGATACGGTTAACGGGTTCGATTCCGAAGGTATCGACATTAGGGATTTAATGGCAGGGAGGGTTGATTTAAATGATCCAAGAGTTAACGGATTGTGGGCCGAGTAGGACATATCCCGTCTACTACCTCGAGGACGCAATGAACAACCTTGGCGACTGCTTTGACTATGCCGTGAACGACTATGGAGCGGAAGGGTCCGAGATCGCTGAGCTCTTTTGCCTGAGCGGCGTAGCTCGCGAGTTTGAGCGCGGCAACGCATGGGTCGTATCGGGAAAATCAGGTGTTGAGCTGTTCGCACTTATCGCCGAAAGGTCGGGATATCAAAGCGGGTCTATACCGGACCGCACCTATCGTTTTGAGAAGACGCCGGAGTATTGGACGGGCTGGATATTGGCATATCTGCAATGGCGTCTGGGCGAGTCTTTCGAAGACCTGCTGCATGCCGTTCCGTTCGATGCGCTGTGCAATATGTATTACCCCTGGCACGAAGCCTCAGAGGAGCGTGTGGCGCGTCTTGTTTGCGATATAGCGAAGAAAACACCTCGTCAAACCAAACTGGCGCTAGCAAGGAAGAGGCTTAAGAAAACCCAGCAAGACCTGGCATACGAATCGGGCGTATCACTCCGCTCAATCCAAATGTACGAGCAGCGCCAGAGAAACATCAATGAAGCTTCGGTAACAAGCGTAAGAGCCATAGCAAAAGCCCTCCACTGCAACATCGAAGATCTCCTAGAGCCAGTCTTCGAATACAAAGAAACCAGTGCAGCCTAAACCAAACAAATCACCAAAGCTCATCTAAAGAATATGCTCCACACCAGCAAGAGCCCCTATCAATAAAAGGCCATAATTTCAGCCCGGCGCCCCTTCAAAGCGTGGGTCCCTGTAGACATCCTCAGCAAGGTGGGCGCAGGGACGGTCGGGATGTTCCCTCAAAATCATTCCGCAGCGCGAAGGCCCCTTGTCCGTCGCTCCGCAGGAGCAGGACAAGGGGCCTTCATGCGCGAGGACGATTTTGAGGGAACATCCCGACCGTCCCGGACAGGTATATGAGGAGGATGTCTACAGGTACTCGATTTGAGCGCCTTCCGTGTCGCACGTCAGAATGTGCGTGTCACACTTGGGGAACTGTTCACGCAGCTTGACCTGTAGGAACTTTGCCACGATGGTGTCGTCAGTCACGGCCATGAGGGTCGAGCCGGAGCCACTGATCCAGATGGTCTTGGCGCCTCCGTTAAGGCAGGTGTCGCGCACAGCGTTGTAGTCGGGGATGAGGCGGCGACGATAGGGCTCCTGAATGCGGTCGTCATTAGCGGCGGCAATCAGGTCCAGATCGCCGGTCTCCAGGCCGCGCGTCATACCGGCGATGCGGCCCATCTGCCACACGGCGGTGGAGAGCGGAATCTCCTGCGGCACTACCTTGCGTGCCTCGCTCGTGTGTACCTCGTAGGGCGGAATCACGGTAATAAAACGCAGGCGATCGCTCACCTCGTAGCGCAGGCACTGGGGGAGCGAATCGGTCGGCGTAAAGGAGCAGACGGCGCCGCCCAGGATAGCAGGGGCGACGTTATCGGGATGGCCCTCGACCTCGGTGGCAATGCGGACGAGCTCAGCGCGGTCGACGGTGTGGCCCGTCAGCGCGGCGGCAGCCATGATGCCGGCGACGACGCAGGTGGAGCTGGAACCCAGGCCACGGGCGACGGGCACGTCGGTCTGAATGTCAATAGCGACGGGGAAGGCCAGCTCGCCCCAGGCGGCCAGAGCATCGACAAAGCTCACATAGACCAGGTTATTCTCGTTTTGGAACTCCTCGGGGCAGCCCGTGATGGTGAGCTTGTCGGCGCGCTCGAAGGTGAAGTGCGAGTAGAGGCTGACGGCCATGCCGAGGGTGTCGTAGCCGATGCC
>CALGKS010000313.1 GCA_937930475.1 uncultured Collinsella sp.
CCTCGAGCTCGACCAAGCCGTCGTAGCGACCGCCGCCACCGATGGAGCCGACACCGGCGCCGGGAGCCTCGACCTCAAAGACAGTACGGGTGTAGTAGTCCAGGCCACGCACCAAGGTGGGATCCTCGACATACTCGATACCCGCCGCATCCAAATAGCGCTTGACCTGCTCGTAGTGCTCGCGGCACTCGTCGCACAGGTTGTCGCCCATCAGCGGTGCGTCGGCCATGATCTCGCGGCAATGGTCGTTCTTGCAGTCGAAGGCGCGCAGCGGGTTGAGCTCGGCGCGCTCGCGGCACTCGTCGCACATCTCGTCGGCGTGGTCGAGAATGAACTGCTTAACCTGCTCGCGATAGGCCGGACGGCACTGGGCATCGCCCATTGAGTTAATAAGCAGACGGAGCTTGGAAAGATCGAAGCCCAGGCGCTTGTAGAACTCCATGAGCATGATGATGCACTCGGCGTCGGCAGCCGGATCGGGAGCGCCGAGCCACTCGATGCCCACCTGGTGGAACTGGCGCAGGCGACCCTTCTGAGGACGCTCGCCGCGGAACATGGCCTCGGCGTAATAGGCCTTAAACGGCGTGGAGCCCTGGGGCACCAGGTTGTTCTCCACGACGGCGCGCACCACACCGGCTGTGCCCTCGGGACGAAGGGCCAGGCGCTGCTTGGGCTTGAGCTTGGTGTCGGTACCCTCGGTAAAGACGCGCTCCAGGTTGGCGCCGCTAAACACGCGGAACATCTCCTTGCGCACGACGTCGGTCGACTGGCCGATACCGTGGACAAACACGTCCACCTGCTCGATGGCGGGCGTCTCGATGGGCTTAAAGCCAAACGGCTCGAACACGCCGGCAGCGATCTGCTGCATCTTTTGCCAGGCGCGCATCTCGGCGCCGATAAGGTCGCGGGTTCCCTCCGCCTTCTGTGCCTGCATGGGCAAACACCTTTCTTTTGTATCGCGTCATAGGTAGTGGTCATTATACGGCACAAAAACAAAGCGCGGCGGCGCGTCTGACCGAACGAGGGTATGGGGGCTCGTTCGGCCAGACGCGCCGCCGCTGTTTATGATCCGCTTTCCTCCGTCCCCTTCGGATCACGTGATCTGTTGGGGACGGAGGAAAACGGATCATTTCGTAGGCCCGTGGCCGCCTTGGAAACCGAATGATGGTACGAGCATCCATTCGGCTTCCAAGGCAGCCACGGACAGAACGGGGCGAACAGAAAAGAGCGACGGAGTCTACTCCCCCGCCACGCTCGCGCGCAGCTTGGCGGCGATGGGCTCGGATGCCAGCAGAAACACGAGCATGACCACGGAGCACGCCAGGCACACAATCCAGGCGCTCGCAAAGGAGCCCGTGGCATCGAACAGCACGCCCGAGACGATGGCGCCGGTAGTGCCCAAGATTGCCTTGAAAGACAAGGGCATAGGCCTTATGGCCATGCCCGCAGGCTTGAAAGGCAAGATTGGGTGCTACCGGTGGTCGGCGATATAGCCCAAAGCGACCGCCGTGTAAGCCGCGGCGCCAAGGGGAAGCTCGGCATCGCTAAAACGTGCCTTGGGATGATGCTGAGCAAAATGCTCGTCCGCATCAGTCACGGCAGCGCCCACGGTAAAGTACGCGCTCGGGATCTCGCTCGAGATCAGCGCGAAGTCCTCGCTCGCCATGGCGTGGAACAGCGGCAGGAAGGCGGCCTTGGGCAGCACCGCGCCCACGTAGCCAAGCGACGCCTGGGTCATGTCGTCATCGAGTACGAGCGGGGGAACATCCGAGAGCGTCTCGATAGTCGCCGGCGTGCGATAGGTCGTGGCAACACCTTTGACGACCTCCGCGATGCGGGTCTTGAGGTGCTCCATGAGCTCGACGTCGAAGCCGCGCAGCGTACCTTCGAGCACGCAGGTATCTGGAATGACGTTGGCCGCTTGGCCACCGGCAAACTTACCCACGGTCAGTGCGACCTCCTTGGCCGCCGGCACCTCGCGGGAGATGAGCTCCTGAAGTGCCAGATGCACGTGCACACCCGCCGTAATGGGGTCGATGCAGATCTCGGGGCTCGAGCCATGACCGCCCTTGCCCTGCAGCGTGATGCGGAAACCGTACACGCCCGAGAGCGCCGGACTGCCGTAAAGCACCAGGCCAAGCGGCGACTGGCTATTGACATGCATGGCAAAGGCGACCTGAGGGCGCGGGTTCTGCAGCAGACCGTCGGCGATGGCGGCGCGGGCACCCTCAAAGGTTTCCTCGCCCGGCTGGAACAGCAGCTTAACCGTGGCGTTGGCATCAACAAGCTCAGTCTCGCGCGCCTTGAGCATACGAGCCGCACCAAGCAGCGCCGTCGCGTGCATATCGTGACCGCAAGCGTGCATGCAGCCGTTGGTGGATGCAAAGGGCTCGCCGGATTCCTCGGTAACGGGCAGGGCATCCATGTCGCCACGCAGCATAACGACCGTACCGGCCTGTTCGTCCGTGCAGACGCCATTGCCCTGGGCCGCGGCGGCACCGGCGCCGACAAGGCCCACAACACAGGAACCATCGACGAGCGTGGCAAATGGGATATCCATCTCGGTCAGGCGCGCTTGAATATACGCAGAGGTCTGCGGGAGGCTATTGCCCAGCTCGGGCATCTGGTGTAAATCGTGTCGCCACGCAGCGAGCCCGTCTGCAAAAGCCTGAGCTTCTGCAACAAGGCCGTCACCGATAGCGGTCTGCGCCGCTGCGGTGGCCTTGGGCGCTGATTGCGGTTGAAGATCGGACAAAGCTGGTGCCATAGATGCCCTCCAGTATCGTTTTTGCAGCAAGCACTTTGATAGCGTAAAGTGCAAGGTACAACTTTAAGGGCGAGGCATAAAAAATGCCGCCCCGGGAGGGCGGCGCAACAAGTTGTTTACAATTGCGGGCGCGGCTTTCGACGCAAAAAATCGAAGTGAGTCTCGCTCAAGATAATCGACAGGAAGATGAGCGCGAAGCCGGCGAGCAGGCGCGCGGTGAGCGCCTCCCCCATCAGCAGCACCGAGAACAGCACACCCGAAGGCGACTCCATCGAAAGGAGCAGCGAGCCCGTCGAGGCCGGGACATGCGCCAGGCCGACGTTTTGGATGAGCAGAGCCGCGCATGTGCAGCCCACCGAGAGAAACGCCATCGCACTGATAAAGCTCGGCGTCCACACGGACAGAGGCGCTTGGGTCTCGAATAGCAGCGACGTTGCCAGGCTCAGCACGCCGTTGCCCACAAACATCCAAAACGTGATGACGTTGATGTCCATTTTGCGACCGTACTTGGCAGTCACCGCCATCTGGATGGCGAAAAAGGCCGCACCCGCCAGCGTAATGACGTCACCAATGTTGAATTCAACGCTATCGAGTGCGACGAGGCCAATGCCCGCTAGGCACAGCAGCGCGGCACCCAAGTTGTAGCGCGTGAGCTTTTCGCCGCTCAGAAAATAGCTCGCGAACGGCACAAGGATGCAATACGTGCCCGTCAAAAAAGCATTCTTGCCCGCCGTAGTATGTGCCAGACCGACCGTCTGCAACGCATAGGCCGCCCACATGAGCACGCCCATACTCAGGCCAACGATCAGGTTGCGAGCGTTGAGGTGCGCGATGATGCGTTTGTGGAAGACGGCAAACATGACCAACGCTGCGGGCAGAAAGCGTACATAGAGCAGCGCGAACACCGGAATGGTGCCGAGTGCGTCCTTCATAGTGGTAAAGGAGTAGCCCCAGATGACCGCCACCGAAAGGAGCAGAACCTTCCAGAACAGCGGAGAGCGTGCGCCGGCGCCCCGGGGAATACCGCCCGCGCCCAAATCCTCACGGGCTACTGGGCTATCGGGCAAGTTTTCGATTTCGTTGGCAGCGTATTGGGCCATGGAACATCCTCGCACTCAATCTGGGCGTGGTGTCCGCACGCGTATGGCTGCGTGCCGCCTCATGGTCAAATAAAAACGGGACGCACCGGACCCCCGGCACGCCCCGCTACTGTAACAACAACCAAGCAACCCGCGCAATTCACTACGCTAAAGCATCGGGTTGGAAGACCTCGATGTTCCGACGGCGTTTACGTGGCTGAACTAGATCAACTTAGTTGCCTCCAGCTTTTCGATAATCCAGTCGTTGGCTTTGATAACCGGGCGGCGGAAGACGACGCCCAGGGCCAGCGACGGAATCAGATAGCTCGCCAGAATACCCAGCTCAACCCAGTACTCCATATGGTAGGCACCGGCCATGGCGGCGTGCATGGCGTTGATGCCGTGGGTAAACGGCAGGAACGGGTAGATCGCCTGGAACACGGGGCCGGTCATCTCGATGGGGAACGTACCGCCCGAACCGCCGACCTGCATGACCAGCAGCACGACAGCGAGGGCCTTGCCGATATCGCCAAACGAAACCGTAAGCGTGTAGACGATATTGGAGAACACGAGACTCGCAACCCAGCCCGCCAGCACAAACTGCAACGGGTTGTCGCACTGGATGCCAAAGAACAGAATGTCGCCCGCGCACACGAGCGTCGCCTGCAGCAAGGCCAGACCGCCAAAGAACAGATAACGGCCCAGGTAGATCTCGTGCAGGCGCACGGGAATGAGCTCGTTGATAAGCTCATCGTCAACCGAGACCTTCATCATGGCCGCCAGAACAATCGAGCCCACCCACAGCGACAAAATCGTATAGAACGGCGCCATGGCCGAGCCGTAGTTGCGGATCGGATAGACCGGCTTGCGGTCGAGCGCGACGGGACCGGAAAGCGACACGGCCAGACCCTCGGGGTCGTTGCCGATCATCGTCTTGATTGTGGCCAGGTCACCCGATATCAGAGCGCTATCAAGCTCGTCCTTAAAGGCACTGATCTTGTCCGACGCCTCGCCCAGCTGATCGGAAGCCTTGTTGACGAGCTTTGCAGCCTTGGAGAGACCCTTCGCGAGCGAACCAGAGGCGTCGGTCAGACCGCTCACGGCGCTATCCAAGTCACCCGAGATACCGTTCAGGGAATCCAGAACGCCCGAAATGGTCTTCTTGAGCTCCTTGGCCTTAACCGAGAACGTAGAATCGTAGTCGGACTTGGCTCCCGAGATACCCGCCTTGGCATCGGCGATGGCCTGGTCGACCTCGGCACGCGAGTTGTTGACCTCCGCCATGCCGTCCGAAAGGGACTTTGCGGTCGCCGTCAGGTCCTTCGCGTTGTTGCGGTACTCCGCGGCAATTCTGCCCAGCGACGTCGCAGCGGACTTGAGGCCGTCTTTGAGCTTGTCATCGCTCATCTGGTCGGCAAGGTTGCGGAGCCGATCGGCCATCGCATCGATATCGTCAGCACGCGTATTGAGCGCCGCTGCGGCTTCGTTGAGCTGAGACACCGTAAGGTCAACATGCTGATTCGCGGCATCGAATGCCTTCGCAAGCTCGGCGGACACGTTGTCGAACGAGCCCGCGCTTCCGTCAATCGCCGCGTCAACGGCATCGTTGGCGGCCTTGAGCGCTTCCTTGGAATCATTGATGCCGCTCTTGGC
>CALGKS010000314.1 GCA_937930475.1 uncultured Collinsella sp.
GTCAGACAATGGTGGCGAGTCCGAGGCGAGAGCAGCGATGATTCTCGCTGGGGTTGCCGCGCCTGAGCTTCAAGTTGAGATAACGCGACCGGGAAACGCTGGTTATTATCTAGCAGATTATGGCTGGCAGATGCCAGACGGCTCATGGACGCTGGCAGAGCTGCATGGGCTGGGTAAGTTTGAAGACGAAGCTCAAGATGATCCAGAGCAAGCGGCGGCAAAAACCTATCGAGCGGCCCTCATGCGCGACGCGAACCTTCGCGCCATGGGCCACAACGTCATTCATTTCAAACTTTCGGACACCTACGACGTAGAATCGTTCGGTGCCATGATGCGCGGCTACGGCATTCCGACAACAAAACCCTACGCCGACTCCCGATAGAGAAATCGTTCGCAGCCAACCTTCAATAAGTTGCGGTGAAATACGGACTGTTGAGGCCTTTAAAGGCATGAAACAGTCCGTATTTCACCGCAACTTAGGAGGGGATGGGGTTAGCTGCGGGGGCGGTGGCGGAGCTTGTCGATGGTGGAGTCGGTGCTGCGGTTGCGGGCTTCGGCTGCGGTTTGGCGCTTGTGGCGGTAATCGATCATGCCTTGGATGATGGGCTTGCCAAAGCTCACGACATCATCGTTGTAGATGGCGGTTCGGGCTGCGAGGAGGCAGTCGGTAAAGTCCATATGGGTCTTGCCAAAGAGTTTGACGGCAAGGGCGACAACGGTGGGCTCGTCGACCATGACGTCATCGAGCAGCCTTTTCATGGCCGCAGCAATCTCAACGCGGGGAACCTTATAGACGTCGCGCAGCGTGACCACGACGCGCGTGATGATCTCGGGGTAGACACGGGCGGTGCGCGTGGCGATGACCTTGGCGGCGCGTGGCGACAGGATCTCGTCGTCGTCGAGCAGATAACGCAGGATGACGGTCTCGTCGATGATGGTGCTACTCATGGATATCTACTTCCTCGGGACCCAAAATCGAATCGTCGCTTTCTGTGGCAAGATACTCAATCCAGGCATTGCGCTCCTCGGAGCGGCGATTGGGGTCCCCATATGCTTTGAGCGATCCATAGGCGGCGGTGCCGTCCTTTGAGCGCACGGCGACCGGCTGAAAGGGGAGCTTGCGCATGAGAATGCTCTGCGCGACAAAAAGACGGACGGCCTCGGCGAGCGATGTGCCCATGGCGTCGTAGAGACGCTCGGCATGCTGCTTGTCTTCCTCGCGAATGCGCACCTGCAGGATGGCTCGTTTTTGAGTCGATGACATCACTGGCCTCCCTTAATGAGCGTGCAATTTGAATAGTCAAATACAGCATTGGCTAATAATAGCCAATCTTACAACCACTACTTTATTGCACTAGAGTAATTGAGTGTAAACGATATTACAAACGTACTACATCCTTCAGAAATGAGCGTGAAATCTTTCTTGGGCGTACGCATGTAATACACTCACCTTTATATCCTATCGAGAATAATTCCAACCTGCCAAAACCCCTGCAATACACCCGTATTGCAGGGGTTTTGCTCAAGTTTGCCACCTGCAACTGCGTATATTTAACCAGTATATCGTTGGAGGAATTCTATCGAAGTGCCTGTTTCGCCGCATGCATTCGATATGCCGATGCCAGGCCACGGGCGGCTTGGAGCAACGTCGACAGGGTCTCTCCGGCATGGGATTCAGGAGGGAGTGAACAACATGGGCAATAAACGAGTCGTGGCTGATTCTTCACGCTGCATTGGATGCCAAACCTGTATGGCGGCGTGCATCGAGGCACACGATATTCCCGGCAACATCGCCGCGCCGCGCCTGCGCGTGACGCGTACGTACGAGATCTCCGCACCGGTGGCTTGCCATCACTGCGAGGATGCCCCGTGCGCCAAGGCTTGTCCCACGGGCGCCTTGTTCTTTGATCCAAAGAACCATCGCATCGGCGTCAACGAGGACAACTGCATCGGCTGCAAGAGCTGCGTCATGGCCTGCCCCTTTGGCGCCGTGAGTGTGGCGACCACGCAGGTCCCCGTCTTGATGGGCGACGTGCGCGTGGGTTCGCAGACCAAGAGCTTCGTGCTCAAGTGCGACCTGTGCGTGGACCGTCCCGGCGGTCCGGCGTGTGCCGAGGCGTGCCCGACCAAGGGCCTCACCCTGGTAGACGAGGAGCGCCTGGCGGAACTGACTGCCGAGCGTGCCCGCGCCACGATCGAAAACGAGGCGTAAGCGGCCGGCGAATCCGCCCAACGTTTGTCAAACAAGTACCGAGCAATCGGTAGTACCGAAAGGAAGGAGGGTGTCATGGAGAAGCATAAAGTGATCTGCCCGTATTGCGGCGCCGGTTGCCAGTTTAACCTCCTGGTCCAAAACGGCCAGGTCGTGGGTACCGAACCGCTCAACGGCATCACCAACCAGAGCGAGCTGTGCCTGAAGGGCATGAGCGGCTACGACTTCATCAACGACACCAAGATCTTGACTCCTCGCGTACTGCACCCGATGATCCGTCGCACCAAGGGCGCGGATCTTGAGCGCGTAAGCTGGGACGAGGCACTGGATTTCACCGCATCTAAGATGCAGGCCATAATTGACGAATATGGTCCTAACGCTGTCATGACCACCGGATCTTCGCGAGGCGGCGGCAATGAGGCGAACTACGTCATGCAGAAGTTTACGCGTGCGTGCATCGGCACCCACAGCGTGGACAACTGCGCCCGTACTTGACACGGCCCTACTGTCCTC
The DNA here is from genome assembly GCA_937930475.1 of uncultured Collinsella sp. Lineage (GTDB taxonomy): Bacteria > Actinomycetota > Coriobacteriia > Coriobacteriales > Coriobacteriaceae > Collinsella. The sequence goes on from CALGKS010000314.1 coordinate 2,726, forward strand.
GGTCTGATGGACACGGTTGGTTCAGGTTGCATGTCATGCTCCATCCCCGGCATGGAGGATGCGGGCTGCATTTTCCTCTTCGGCTATAACCCTGCCGATTCGCACCCCATCGTCGCAAGGCGTATCGTGCGAGCCAAAGAAAAGGGTTGCAAGATCATCGTCGCCGACCCGCGCCATATCGAAACCGCGCGTATCGCCGATCTATACCTTCCGATCAAGAACGGTTGCAACGTTGCGTTCCTCAACGCCTTTGCCAACTGCTTGGTCAACGATGGCCTCTACGACAAGGAATTCGTCGCCGAGCACACGAACGGCTTTGACGAGTGGTGGGAGACCATCAAGAACTACACTCCCGAATCCGTACAGGACATCACGGGTGTCGAGCCCGCGTTGATCCACCAAGCTGCCGAGATGTACGCCACGGCGAAGCCCTCTGCCATCATTGGCTGGGGCATGGGCGTATGCCAGCAGAAGCAGAACCTGAAGACGGTGCACACCATCGCCTCCATCGCCTGCGTTGCCGGCCAGATCGGCAAACCCAACTCCGGCCTCGCGCCCGTGCGTGGCCAGAATAACGTCCAGGGCTCCTGCGATATGGGCATGCTGCCCAACCTGTACCCTGGCTACCAGAAGGTCACCGACCCGGCAGTGCGTGCCAAGTTTGCCAAGGCTTGGGGCGTGCCCGAGGAAAAGCTCCCGCTCGAGGAGGGCTACAAGCTCACCGACCTGGGCCACCTGGTCGACGAGGGCAAGGTGCACTGTTTCTACAACTACGGCGAGGACCCGGTGCAGACCGAGCCCGATTCGGCCGG
>CALGKS010000315.1 GCA_937930475.1 uncultured Collinsella sp.
GCGCCGCGGCGACGATGCCGCCGATGACATCGTTAATGGTGGAAGTATCTTCGTTCTCGGCGCGGTCGATCTTGAGCGCGCCGACCTCGGCTCCTGCGGCGCGCTCGGGGTCCTCGGAGACGTGTGCGCTCACGGTGCCGGTAATGCGGGCATTCTTGCCCAAGACGAGCTTATCGGCCCAAACCTCGACATCGCCCTCGACGGTGCCATCGATGGTCACGGTGTCGCCTGCGAGCGCTGCCGACTTGGCGGAGCCGCGCAGGGCAACCGTCTCGCCCATTGCGTAAAAACAGTTGGCGGTGCTATCAGTGTTGAGCACGACGTGCTGACCGGCTACCGTCACGCTGCCATCGATTGCGGTTTTGGAGATGTCGATGGTGCGCGCCGCCAGGCGAACGGCGCCGCCTACGGTGCAGTCGCGAATCGACAAGCTCTCGCCGGCCGCGATAATATCGCGGCCGATGGAAGCGTCGTCTAGGTTAAGGCTTTGGCCGGCCCAGTACAGGTCGCCCTCGACGCCAGACGGATTTGAGTCAACTTCGGTTGCGAGCACGTTGCCCGCGGTGTCTGTGCCGGCGAACGACGTCGTGGGAAGTACGGTTAGCGCAAGCGCGATCAGTGCGAATAGGAGGGCGATGCGGCCACGCGTTTTACGGCGTCGGGACGACGGTGCTAGGTTGCAAGGCATAGTGAATCCTTCGTTAGATACTCGACATGTATCTAACAGGGTACCCAACGCGCGGGCGCTCTAAAAGAACCTCTCAGTTGCATTTCGGGGACGAGCCCGCGCTAGCTATTTTTTGCGATGCAAGAAGCGCGCGATGTCTTCTTCGGTGGGGCTTTTGATGTCAAAGCGCAGCGAGAGCCAGCGCAGACCCATGGTCACGACAACGCATACGACCAGCGCGGCGACATTGCTCATGATGCCGCTCATAACGAGACACACATAGCTTGCCGATCCGGCGATGGCGGCGATGGCATAAAAGTTAGTACGTTGAAAAATGCCCGGAACCACGCCCATAAAGCCGTCGCGCAACATGCCGCCACCCACCGCGGTGAAGAAGCCCATCATGATGCATACGGCCGGCGCAAAGCCATAAACCAGTGCTTTGTCCGCTCCGGTGGCGGCGTAGATGCCGACCGAGATGATGTCGAGCAATGGGATGAGTTTCTCGGGTTTATCGACGATTGCCGGGAAGATGTAGATGATAGCCGCCGTGGCAATGGAAAGCGGCAGCGCCATTGGCTGGTTGAGGATGTAGACGTTGCCCACCTGCAGTGTCATATCGCGCAAAAGACCGCCGCCCAGACCACAGACCACGGCGAGTGCGACCGCGCCCACCAGGTCGAGCTTGCGTTCGCGCGCAACCAACACTCCCGAGATCGATGCAGCGACAACGGCGAACATCTCGAGCCAAAAGGGGATAGCGACCATGGCATCCGAGGCATGTGAGGTAACGGTTATAGCGGCGACGACGGGCAAGATGGGGTCCTTTGAGTTGCGAGTTTAGACAATGCCCGTACATAGTACATGGTTGGCGGGTCTCGCGACCCCATTGCTCGGCAAACGGTAGGGACTGAGCGCAGTCATAGGTCCCAAACATGTACATCAGCCTCCAAAGATGTCGAAAAATGTCGGTTTTGGAGGGTGGTGTACATGTTTGGGGGAAGCGCGGGGTGAGTGGGTTCGTCGTTACTCAGCAGGCGACTCTTCGGCTTGATCGCTCTTCCAGTTGCGGATAAGCACCTTGCGCAGTTCGTTTTGCTTTCGCTGATACTCGGCATCTACGCAACGAGGCATGCCGAGTGCTTCGCGGATATTGTTCATGGCACGGTGGAAAGCGAGTTGGCTGGCAAATTGCGTTGAGGTGAGCGTGACGATGCGATAACCCATTTGGGCGAGTACGGCCTCTCGCTCCGCATCTGCTCCCTTGCGTTCGGCCTCGTCGTGAAAGCCGCCCTTATATTCGATGCCGAGCTCTCTGCGCTTATAGGTAACAAGAGCGTCGATTTTGAGCGTTCGAGCTTTGGTGCAATGCCAAAGTCGTTTAGGGATTTCGAGCGGCTTGTTGAGTTCGACACCTCGGATGCCAACGCCGCCTTCGCTCGTCGGGAGTGAAAGGGCGATAGCGGATGCGGTCTCCATGGGTGAGGCTGAGTGGTCGTAGATATGCCTGAGCGCGAGTCTGGCGCGTGTGGCACCAGGTTTGCCGGGGTGCCGATCGAGCAGCTCGACAATTTCGTCCTTGGAAGTGGTGGCTGGTTGATCGGTGTAAGGGTCATCGGGATTGAGCCCCATGCGATAGTCACCGCAAACTTCGTAGCCGTATTCGAGGTATTCGATTCTGTCCATCCACTCGGCAGCGAATACGAAGGTAAGGGCTTCGTCGGTGATAAAAATACCAGGGGACAACTCGTCAATATGGTCGTAGGGTAGATTTTGGCCAAGAACGTGGCAATTTACACCGTCGGCGCGGATTCGCTCGAAGGCAAATACAACGGAGATATCGATAGTCTCAAGCATGCTAGTGGGAATACAGCAGTCGGTAAGAGCCTGTCGAATGCGCGTGATACGTTGCTGGGTGGAGAGGCCTCTTGCGCCTATCTGGTAGTCGCGTTGCGCGATCGCTTGAACCAGGTCTTGTGGCGCATGATGGACGAGCCATGCGGTTTTATGCGTAATGAGAACAGGAGTATCCATTGGGGACCTCTCGCTTTATGCCGATATGCAGTCCTTATGTCCGCTGAAGGGAGGAGATATACCGATTGCTGGCAAAACGGCCGATCGTGCGCCGAGTGCAATATACAAACATGTACATCAGCCTCCAAAGATGTCGAAAAATGTCGTTTTTGGAGGGTGATGTACATGTTTGGTTGGGATGTGCGGCCGAGAGGGGATCCGATAACAAAAAAGCTCCCGTTGCTGGGAGCTTTCTCAACCAAAATGGCGGAGGAGGAGGGATTCGAACCCTCGTGACCCTATACAGGCCAAACGGTTTTCGAGACCGCCGCATTCAACCACTCTGCCACCCCTCCGCGTGGGGTAAAAACAAAGCAGGCTCGAAGGCCTGCTTTGGAATTAACTGGCGGAGAGTCAGGGATTTGAACCCTGGAGACGCTTTTGACGCCTACACGATTTCCAATCGTGCTCCTTCGGCCACTCGGACAACTCTCCGTTAAATGCGAAAGTCAGTATACACGAGGAATCGCAAAGTGCAAACAGAAAAGTTGGCATTTTTTGAAACGTTTGGCTTCGTGATGGGATCTAGAAGGCCAAAAACGGGCTCTGACCAGCAGAGCTGCATGCGGCAAATTGATCAAAATGGGTATTTATAAACGACGTGGCAGCAATTTTAAAAATCTTTGAACAGTGTTGTGAACCACTGGTATGCATTTCGCGACCAAAGCCTTGCAATTGCTGACCTGCGGTTTGATTTGGCTTGTCCCCGCAGCGCCGTATCTTGTCCACAGATTCGTCAAGCATTTGGTCAGCATTTGGTTGGAAGACGCATGAAGTGCCGTGTGAGTATGGACATATGTGGAGGTCATGAGGTTGTAGCTGCATATTCTTGCAGCCTGGAAGGTTGAAAGATATTATTACCAAGTCTTTTCCTGCTTCAGGCGCACCTTCACGACCTGAAGCCACATTTGCCCAGAGGAGGTGACAATATGAAGGCTTATGAACTGCTGTTCTTTGTTGACCCGTCGCTCGACCCCGAGACTCGTCTCGCTGTTATGAAGCGTATCGATACCACGATCGCTGAGGGCGCTGGCAAGGTCGACTCCGTTGACGAGTGGGGCAAGCGCAAGCTCGCCTACGAGATCAACGACCTCACCGATGGTGACTACACCCTCATCAACTTCCACGCAGATCCTACCCAGATCGCCGAGCTTGATCGCGTCCTGCGCATCACCGACGCTGTGGTCCGCCACATGATCGTCCGTCGCGACGACCAGGAGTAAGACTGTCGTTTTGGACTGGGCTTGTGCCCCAAGAGGAAGTAGTGAGTTATGAGCATCAATCGAGTGAACATCACCGGTAACCTCACGCGTGATCCCGAGCTGCGCGCCACCGCCGGCGGAACCCAGGTTCTGTCCTTTGGCGTCGCCGTGAACGATCGTCGCCGCAACCCGCAGACTGGCGAGTGGGAGGACTATCCCAACTTTGTCGACTGCACTATGTTCGGCACGCGCGCCGAGGCCGTGAGCCGTTTCCTGGCAAAGGGAAACAAGGTCGCGATCGAGGGCAAGCTGCGCTACAGCTCTTGGGAGCGCGACGGTCAGCGCCGGAGCAAGCTTGAGGTCATCGTCGATGAGATCGAGTTTATGAGCTCCCGTGGTGGCCAGGGTGGCTACGATCAGGGCGGTTACGCCCCCGCAGCTCCCGCGCCCGCAGCACGTCCTGCCGCACCCGTGGCTACGCCGCCCGCGGTCGACGTCTACGATGAGGACATCCCGTTCTAAGGGTTGTTCACCTATTTTTGAGTGAGAGGCGGCTTCGGTTCGCCGAAGTTGCCAAATGAAAGGTATTTTGACATGGCTAATGATTTTTCTGCACGTCAGCCGCGTCGTAAGTACTGCCAGTTCTGCAAGGAGAACACTGAGTTCATCGACTATAAGGACACTCAGCTTCTCCGTAAGTACATGACCGACCGCGGCAAAATCAAGCCCCGTCGCGTCACTGGCGCTTGCACGCAGCATCAGCATGACATCGCCAACGCCATCAAGCGCGCCCGCGAGATGGCTCTCCTGCCGTACACCGTCCCCGTGGTTTCCTCTCGTGGCAACCGCGACCGCGGCTAAGAAGGGAGACGCATCATGAAGGTTATTCTTCTCGATGAGATCAAGGGCAAGGGCGGCGAGGGTGACGTCGTAGAGGTCGCTCAGGGTTACGCTGAGAACTTCCTGTTCCCCAAGAAGCTCGCTGTTGCCGCCACCAAGGGCAACCTCAAGCAGCTTGACGAGCGTCGCAACAACATCGCCAAGCGCGAGGCCGTCCGTCTGGCTACCGCCAACGAGACCAAGGCTGCCTTCGAGGGCAAGACGGTCACCGTTGACGTCAAGGTCGGCGACGAGGGCATCCTCTTTGGCTCCGTTACCGCCGCTATGATCGCTGACGCCATCAAGGCTCAGCTCGGTATGGACATCGACCGCAAGCGCGTCGAGCTCGGTAAGCCCATCAAGGTTGCCGGTGCCCACACCGTTGCCATCTCGCTGTACCGCGAGATCAAGGCCGAGGTTGTCGTTCTCGTTGGCGTTACCGCCGAGGAGCTCGCTGCCGAGGCTGAGGAGGCCGCTGAGGTCGCCGAGGCCGAGACCGCCGAGGTCGAGACTGAGGCTGCTGCCGAGTAGCATTTGCTGCAACGCAACAATCTTGTTCTAAGAAGGGCGCTCTGGGAAACCAGGGCGCCCTTTTGTTTTCTGCGCTCAGCGAGCGTCATGGCAGGCGTTATGGTGAAGTCCCAAATACAGGACCGTTCATCCGTTTCGTTCGGTGATGATTGCCGGGGCGCGGCCCGTTTTGGGGCTGTGGCTGATACTATGGATGCTCGCAAGCGATATGAATGAGGATACTCATGGCATACGACGATAGGGAGACGGGGCTGACGGTCGAGGACCGTGGCTCCAAGTTGGGTCTCCCTCAAAACCAAGATGCAGAGGCCAATGTACTGGCCGCCATGCTGCTATCGCCCGAGGTGGTCGAGGAGGCCCAGGTCGAGCTGCAGCCCGATGACTTTTACCGGCCCATTCATAAGACCATCTACACCGCGATGGTCGATATGTACAACAGCCGCATTCCCATCGACTCTATCTCGCTGATCGATTACCTGCGCAGCATCAACAAGCTTGATGCCGTGGGCGGCGAGGCCTACATTTTGGAGCTGATGGGTCAGACCCTATCGCTCGTGAACTGGCAGCACCATGCCGCCATCGTTCGCCGCGACTCGATGCTGCGCGAGCTGATCGGTGCCACCAACGAGATCAACGCGCTGGCCTATAACGCCCCTACCGACACCAAAGAGGTCGTGGAGCTGGCCGAGAGCAAGCTGCTCAAGGTCACGGCGCGCGAGGTTAAGTCGAGCTATAAGACACTGACCGAGTTTATGGTCGAGGCCTATAACGAGGCCGAGGAAGTGTGTAAGGCCGGTGGACAGGCCGCGGGCGTGCCCACCGGCTTCCCGTCGCTCGACCGCATGCTTATGGGTTTCCGCGAGGGCCAGCTCATCATTATCGGCGCCCGCCCTGCCGTGGGTAAGACGTCATTCGCTCTGAACCTGGCGCTGAATGCCGCCGCTGCGGGCTATACCGTCGGCTTCTTTTCGCTAGAGATGTCGGGCAAGGAAATTGCCCAGCGCCTGATTTGCGCCTACGCCATGATCTCGATCAGCGACTTCCGTACGGGCCGCATTAGCCCCGAGCAGTGGGCAAATATCAACGAGGCCACGCAGACCTTGTCTAAGCTCGACATCCTGATTGACGATACGCCCGGCACCACGGTGACCGAGATCCGCGCTAAGAGCCGCCGCATGCTCCACAACAAGGAGAAGGCCATCATCATCCTGGACTACCTGCAGTTGGTGAGTCCTCCGCCGGGACGTCGTTCCGAGAGCCGCACCGTCGAGGTCTCCGAGATGTCGCGAGGTCTGAAGATTATGGCCAAGGAGCTCAAGATTCCGCTGATCGCGCTGTCGCAGCTGTCGCGTCAGGTCGAGTCCCGTACCGGCAAGCGCCCGCAGCTGTCCGACCTGCGTGAATCGGGATCCATCGAGCAGGACGCCGACATCGTCATGTTCTTGGACCGCTCCGCCGATGAGGCCGAGGCTTCGCGTGACGATCGACCCGACGAGGGCGTTACGCGTATCGTCGTGGCCAAGAACCGTTCGGGCCCGATCGGTGACGTCGACCTGATGTTCCTGCCGGCATCCACCAAGTTCTATGAGCTTGATGGGGCGCATACCGAGGAGTAGGACAGGCGCCCGTTGCACGGGTATACTGGGAATGTTTTGTGCTTCTGCGCGCCAGCGTGGCGCGTAGACAGTCCATGAATGTAAGGAGTAAACATGCCGTCAACCGTTTTGGTCGGTGCCCAGTGGGGCGATGAGGGCAAGGGTAAGATCTGCGACCTGGTCGCCGGCGACTTCGATGCCGTCGTGCGCTATTCGGGCGGTAATAACGCCGGCCACACCATCGTCGTCAACGGCAAGAAGTACGGCCTGCACCAGGTGCCCTCCGGCATCATGTATTCCGACCATGTGTCGGTGATCGGTAACGGCTGCGTCGTCAACCCCAAGGTTGTCCTTGAGGAGATTGACATGTTCGAGGCCGACGGCATCACCACCAAGAACCTCAAGATCAGTGGCAACGCGCACATCATCATGCCGTACCACATCGATCTGGATGGTGCTTTTGAGCAGAAGCTCGGCAAGAAGAACATCGGTACCACCAAGCGCGGCATCGGTCCGTGCTACCAGGACAAGATGGCCCGCATCGGCCTGCGCATGCAGGACATGCTGGACGAGGCGCTGTTCCGCGACAAGCTGGAGACCGCTCTTGCCCGCGTGAATCCCGAGCTCGAGCTCATCTATCACCTGCCCACCTACACCGTGGACCAGATCTGCGACGAGTACCTGCCCATGGCCGAGCGCCTGCGCCCCTACATCACCGAGACGAGCCTGCTGCTCAACAACATGATCGACGAGGGCAAGGACCTGCTGTTCGAGGGCGCCCAGGCGACGCTGCTCGACATCGACCACGGCACCTATCCGTACGTGACGTCTTCTAACTGCACCGCTGGCGGCGCCATCACCGGCTCCGGCGTCGGTATGAAGAATGTCGACCGCGTGCTGGGCGTCATGAAGGCCTATATCACCCGCGTCGGTTCGGGCCCCATGCCCACCGAGCTTTCCTACGAGTCCGAGGCCGGCCACACGCTGACCGAGGAGGGCTACGAGTACGGCGTGACCACCGGTCGCCGTCGTCGCTGCGGCTGGTTTGACGGTCCCATCGCCAACTACGCCTCGCGCGTCAATGGCCTTACCGATATTGCCCTGACCAAGCTCGACGTGCTTTCGGCCTTCGACACCATCAAGGTGTGCGTTGCCTACGACGTCGACGGCGAGCGCTATACCAGCGTGCCCGAGCATCAGGTGCGCTTTGAGAATGCCAAGCCCATCTACGAGGAGCTCCCGGGCTGGAAATGCGACATCACCGGTTGCCGTAGCTTTGACGAGCTGCCGCAGGAGGCACAGGACTACGTGGCATTTATCGAGGATCTGGCACACACCCGCGTGACGTTCATTGGCGTCGGCGCCGGTCGCGAGCAGATCATCAACCGATTCTGGAAGTAATCGGCACTATTTGGTTATTGCGATATACCCCTTTGCAGCCCGAGCGGGCGGCCGAGGGGTATATTTGCTTGTAATGGGCCCGCATGGTTGGCGGGCCGTTCATCCATAAGAGGAGGCACCCTTGAAGGCGGACACTCAAACCATCGACATCCTGTTGTTGGGCAGCGGCGGCCGCGAGCACGCTTTGGCGGCAAAGCTCGCAGCATCACCGCGCGCCGGCAAGCTCTACATCGCGCCGGGCAACGGCGGTACCGCGAGCTGTGGCGAGAACGTGGTTCTCGACGATTGCGATCCTGCTGCCGTGGCGGCGTTTGCGCAGAGCCACGGATGCGGACTCGTGGTGATTGGCCCCGAGGCTCCGCTCGTGGCGGGCGT
>CALGKS010000316.1 GCA_937930475.1 uncultured Collinsella sp.
GTGCATGAGCGAGTTGCCGTCGATGACGGCAAAGGTACGGCGCTTGTCAGACATATTGAATACCTCGCTTTGGGCTGGGCACGTTTGCTCACTCCAGTTTACACGCTCCCCGCCCCGCGGCCACTGCACATCAGGCTTCCCTGCCGCCGCGCGCCCGCGCGTGATACGATGGCTCACGGTACATCAACCAGCACGATCGATCCGAAAGGAGCCTGCGTCATGGAGCGTCCCTGCGCATGGAAAAAGTACACGCCACAGCAGATCGAGGAGCTCGAGGAGCTTTGCCGCGGCTATAAGCAGTTTTTGAGCGAGAACAAGACTGAGCGCCTGTGCGTCAAGACCGGTATCAAGATGGCCGAGGAGGCGGGCTACGTCAATCTGGAGACCGTGATCGCCGAGGGCCACGCGCTCAAGGCCGGCGACAAGGTGTACGCCGCCAATCACGGCAAGGACCTCATGCTCGTCAACCTGGGCACCGCCCCGCTCGAGCAGGGCTTTAACATCCTGGGCGCCCACGTGGACTCGCCGCGCCTGGACCTTAAGCAGAACCCCGCCTTCGAGGCCGGCGACATGGCCTACCTCGACACGCACTACTACGGCGGCGTCAAGAGCTACCACTGGGTCGCTTCCCCGCTTGCACTCGTGGGCGTCATCTGCAAAAAGGACGGCACCACCGTCGACATCAACATCGGCGACAAGGCGGACGACCCGGTCTTCACCATCTCCGACCTGCTGATCCACCTCTCGAGCGAGCAGATGGCCAAGCCCGCCAAGGACGCCGTCGACGCCGAGATCCTCGACGTGATCGTGGGCGGCCGCCCCGTCAAGTTCGATGAGGACGACAAGGACGCTCCCGAGGAGCCCGTCAAGCAGATGTTCCTGGATATCCTCAAGGAGCAGTATGACGTCGAGGAGGAGGACTTCCTCTCCGCCGAGATCGAAGTCGTGCCCGCCGGCCCGGCCCGCGACATGGGCCTCGACCGCTCCATGATTCTGGGCTATGGCCACGACGACCGCGTCTGCGCCTATCCGTCCATGCTCGCCCAGATCAACGTCGCCAACGTGGAGCGCACGAGCATCACACTCATCGTCGACAAGGAGGAGATCGGTTCCGTGGGTGCCACCGGCATGACGAGCCGCTTCTTCGAGAACACCGTCGCCGAGATCATGACGCTCGCCGGCGAGGATAGCCCGCTGGCCCTGCGCCGCGCGCTCGCCCGCAGCCGCATGCTTTCCTCCGACGTGTCCGCCGGCTTCGACCCGGGCTACGCCGGCAAGTTCGAGACCAAGAACGCCGCCTTCATGGGTCGCGGCCTGTGCTTTAACAAGTACACGGGCAGCCGCGGCAAGGGTGGATCTAACGACGCCGACGCCGAGTACGTGGCCCTCGTCCGCGACATCATGGACGAGGCCGGCGTGGACTTCCAGACCTGCGAGCTCGGTCGCGTCAACGCGGGCGGCGGCGGCACCATCGCCTACATCATGGCCAAATACGGCATGAACGTCATCGACTCCGGCGTTGCCGTCCTGTCCATGCATGCCCTGTGGGAGGTCGCCAACAAGGCCGACATCTACGAGGCCTACCGCGGCTACAAGGCCTTCCTCGAGCGCGCCTAACCAACCCTTCATCAGTTGCGGTGAAATACGGACTAAACTGGCCCATACACGGCCAAAACAGACCGTATTCCACCGCAACTTCCTTTTTTGGCAGAGGAGAGTCCATGCTGCAGGTCATCATTTCGCCCGCCAAACAGATGCGCGCGGCCCAAGATGCTTTTGAAGTCCTGGGCATTCCGCCTTTTGCGCACGAGACGGCTCGCCTCCACCGCGCACTGCTAGATATCGAACGGGATGAAGGCAGCGGCGGCCTGCAGACACTATGGAACGTGAGCGACAGGCTGCTTACAACGTGCCTGGATACGCTTCACGAATTTATGCCCGTCCTGAGCGATGCCGACCTCGCCGATCCCGATATCGCGCGTCACCTCTCCCCTGCCGTCATGTCCTATCACGGCATCCAATACCAAAGCATGGCGCCCGAGGTCATG
>CALGKS010000317.1 GCA_937930475.1 uncultured Collinsella sp.
CCGAGGAGTGGGCCGGTACGGGCATGGGCCTGGAGGTCGACCCCAAGAGCCTCAAGTGCCATAAGCTTCGCGAGTACGAGCGCAAGGAGTACATGGAAAAAATCGCCCGCACCACGGGCCTAACCGTGACTAAGCTCAACCCGGCGACTGCGGCGCTGGCCTCGGTGACGCAGAAGTTGAAGGCCCACCGTCACCAGATCACGCAGCTCGAGCGCACACTCAACACCATGTGCGGCACCACGACGACTAAGCGTCGCCGTTCGCTCACCCATGGGCGGCAGCTGGTGCTCTCGACACTACAGAACCATCCCGAGCTTGCCCAGAACATGCAGGTGAGCACGCCGGAATGCGATTTTGACAAGTGCACGTCGTGCGGCGAGTGCGTCAATGCGTGCCCCACATCTGCCTGTGACCTGGTGGGAAGCGGCCGCTTTGCGTTGGAGTCCACGTATTGTTTAGGCTGTGGCGCCTGTGTCAAGGTTTGTCCCGAACATGCGCTCAAGCTGGTCGAGCACGATGCGTCCAATCTGGTCGTTGTCGACCCCGAGGCCGAGGAAAAGGCCGCTCAGAAGGCCAAGGCCCACGAGGAGGCCGAGAAGGTCAAGGCCGAGGCAAAGGAAAAGCTCAACAAGATGCTCGATCAGGTGGAGAAGCTCGCGGACTAGTCAGCGACCCTTATCTCTGCTTCATTCGTGCCGCCGTGGCGTCCGGGTTCGCCCAGATGCCGCGGCGGCGCTATACTTATGCAGTTTGAAATGCTTGTACCAAAAGGAGCTGTCGTGTCCCTTTCCATCGGTATCGTGGGCCTGCCCAACGTGGGCAAGTCGACGCTGTTCACCGCGCTTACCAAAAAGACCGGCCTTGCTGCCAACTATCCGTTCGCCACGATCGACCCCAACGTGGGTATCGTCGACGTGCCCGATAGCCGTCTGCAAAAGCTCGCCGACATCGTCAACCCGGGTCGCATTGTGCCGGCAACGGTCGAGTTCGTCGACATCGCAGGTCTGGTGAAGGGCGCTAACGAGGGCGAGGGTCTGGGCAACCAGTTCTTGGCCAACATTCGCGAGACCGACGCCATCTGCGAGGTCGTGCGCTACTTTAAGGACCCCAACGTCATGCGTGAGGTAGGTCGCACGGGCGAGTTCGTCGATCCCGCCGGCGATGCCGACACCATCATGACCGAGCTCATCCTGGCCGACATGGGTACGCTCGAGAAGCAGCTGCCCAAGCTCGAAAAGGAGGCCAAGCGCGACAAGGAGCTCATGCCCAAGTTCGAGGTGGCCAAGCGTCTGCTTGCCTGGCTCAACGAGGGCAAGCGCGCCGCATCCATGGAGATGACCGACGAGGAGCGTGCTGCCGCCAAGGGTCTGTTCCTGCTCACCATGAAGCCCATCCTGTATGTGGCCAACGTGGACGAGGATATGCTCAACGAGGACCTGGCGCCCATCGATGGCGTCAAGCCGCTGCCTATCTGCGCCAAGATCGAGGCCGAGCTTTCCGAGCTCGATCCCGAGGACGCCGCCGACTACCTGGAGAGCCTGGGCCTGGAGCAGCCCGGCCTGGACGTGCTCGCTCAGGCTGCCTACAAGCTGCTCGGCCTGCAGTCGTTCTTTACGGCCGGCGAGATGGAGGTCAAGGCCTGGACGGTGCGTCAGGGCGCGACCGCCCCGCAGGCCGCCGGCGTTATCCACACCGACTTTGAGCGCGGCTTTATTAAGGCCGAGGTCATTGGCTATGACGACTACATCGAGCTCGGCGGTGAGCAGGGCGCCAAGGCCGCCGGCAAGCTGCGTATTGAGGGCAAGGACTATGTCATGGCCGATGGCGACGTCGTGCACTTCCGCTTTAACGTGTAAGGACGACGCATATGTTTAAATATGGCAAAAAAGCCGGCTATATGGGTATTGTGCTGCTCGTGCTTGCGGTGATTCCGCTGGTGGTCGCAGCGTGTGTTATCCCTAACATTGGTCCCGAGGTGGCAACAAAGTTTAATGCCGCCGGCGAGGCGACGCGCTGGGGCAAGAGCTACGAGTTGCTGGCACTGCCGGTGCTCAACCTGCTGCTGAGCGTGGCGACGTACTTTACGGCGGGACGCCAGGCTAAAAACAATGATGACTCCGCCGCCATGGCGCGCATCGTGTGCGAGCGCTACCTGCGCAACGGTTGCATCACGGGTGTGTTCCTCAACGTGGTCAACGTTTACTTTATGTACTCGGCGATTACCGGAACGGGCTTCGGCCTTGGTTTCTAGCTTGTCCTTTTAGGCAACGAGTCTGCACATATATTCAATGGCTGCTGCGAGGCCGCCGCTCGATCGTGGTTTAAAGACCATGTCGGCGGCGGCCTCGTTTTCGTATCCGGCGCCGCGAAGGGCGAGCGCGATACCGGCTTCCAGGAGAAGGGGCAGACCGCGTTGGCTGGTTGCGATTACGGCAGCCTGATTGAGCGGGCAGCTGTGCGCTTGGCATTGGATGGCAAGTTCACCTTGCGCCGGGCAAGGGACCAGAACGGCGGCGACGCGACTTGATAGCAATGCAAATGCTGTGCGCTCATCGGGCGAAAGGCATTCAGCTTCAACGACGACGAGCTTGGGCGGTGCGCTGTTTGTGCGAAGCGTAGTTCGGTGCATGCGGACCGAAGAACCCGACATAGAAAACTCCTGTGTATTCGGCAAAACGTAAACTATAGTTTACGTTTTTGTTCAGCTCCATTTCAAACTCGGCTGCATGGACGAACGTGCGAAACAGATTCTTGGCAGGCGGGTCGAAGAGACACGCAGGGACCTTGGTATCTCCAAGGTTGATTTTTGTGTGGCGACAGGAATCAGCCGACCCTACCTCGACCGAATCGAAGATGGGACGGCAAATTTCACGCTCAAGGTTCTATTTAAGATCGCGCCCGCACTCGGCATGACGGTGTCAGAGCTTCTCGAGGGGATCGAATAGGGGATACCCGTCGATAACTGAATTACGCCATCGGGACGCGGTCGTGGTTGACTTGGCTGTAGAACAGGCGCTGAATCTCGGCCGCATCACGTGACTGGCCGAGTGCCCACATGGTCTTGGCCACGAGCGTCTCGGTGGTCATATCGTCGCCGCGCAAAATACCCGGATGATCGGCGTAGGCACGGCCGACCTCATAAACACCCAGGTCAAGGCCTTCTTCGGGAACCTGCGTGGTCATTACGACAGTGCGACCCGAGTCGACCCAGCGGAAAATCGCCTCTTGGAACGACTCGCCCGACTCGCCAAACTCGGGGATACCGCCAATGCCAAAGGTCTCAAGGATTACAGCATCGTAGCTGTCGGCAAGGGCGTCCAGGATACCCGGGTTCACGCCAGGCGTTAGCTTAAGGACAAACACGCGCGGGTCGATGCTGTCGTAGAAACGCACCGGGTTTTCGCCCTGATGCGTGCCGTGAAGCCCGTTGCGCACAATGCGGTCGTTGCGGATGTAGGCAATGGGCGGATAGTTGACGCTAATGAACGCGTTAAAGCTCATGGTGCGCTGCTTGCGGGCGCGCGTGCCGGCGATGGCCACACCGCCAAACACGATTGAGACGTCGTGCGAATGCTCGTCGAGCGCATAGAGCAGGCTCTGGTACAGGTTGAGCTTGGCGTCGGTAAAGGGGTTGCCCATGGGCTTTTGCGAGCCGGTGAGCACGATGGGCTTGGGGCTGTCCTGAATGAGGTAGGAGAGCGCCGCCGCGGTGTAGCTCATGGTGTCGGTGCCGTGCAGAACCACGAAGCCGTCGTGGTCTGCGTAGCCCTCGACGATGACGTCGCGAATGCGCATCCAGTCGCTGGGGCGCATATTGGTACTGTCGATGTTCATGGGCTGCACGACGTCGAGTTCGCAGAGCCCCGAGATCTCGGGAACGCTTTGGGCGAGCTCCTCACCGGTCAGGGCGGGGGAGAGGCCGTTGCCGTCCTCGGTCGATGCGATGGTGCCACCCGTGGCGATGAGAAGGATGCGCTTCATGCTGGTATTCCTATCAATTATGTCGCCGCGAGGGCGGAGTCGTTCGGCAGTATTGTGGCACAGGGCGTCCAATGTTCAAACGTATTACATCATCTGTAACGTTTGGTAACGCTCCACTTGCTGTCAAATAGGGGCCCAGGTCGTGCGTTTGCCGTGCTCTGATGGCTATGACGGGCGCAGAACCGCTGGTTACGTGTACACTATGAAAGTTATTTTCGTTCATTCACGCGGGTGGGCACCGGCTCCCCGCCAACAGGAGGGGAAACCATGGATCAAAAGGCTTCCGCAAAGGTCCTCGTACTCGACTTTGGTGCGCAGTACGGTCAGCTCATTGCCCGTCGCGTCCGCGACCTCAACGTGTATTCCGAGATTGTCCCCTGCGACATCTCGGCCGATGAGATTCGCGAGATGAACGCCTCTGCGCTCATCCTTTCTGGCGGCCCGGCCTCCGTGTACGCCGAGGACGCTCCGTCCATCGATCCCGCCATCTTCGACCTGGGCCTTCCCGTCCTGGGCTTCTGCTACGGCCATCAGATCACGGCCGTGACGCTCGGCGGCAAGGTCGGCCACTCCGAGGTGGGCGAGTACGGCCGCGCCACCATCACGCGTACGGCCGGCGCCAAGCTCTTTAACTCCACGCCCATGGAGCAGACCGTGTGGATGAGCCACCGCGACGCCGTGTCCGAGGTGCCCGAGGGCTTTACCGTTACCGCCAGCACCGACGTGTGCCCGGTTGCCGCCATGGAATGCGTCGAGCGCAAGATTTTCACCACGCAGTTCCACCCCGAGGTCAAGCACTCCGAGTACGGTCAGCAGCTGTTGAGCAACTTCCTGTTTGAGATCTGCGGCCTGGAGCCCAACTGGAGCATGGACAACCTGGTCGAGACCATGACGGCCGAGTTCCGTGAGAAGGTTGGCGACGACCGCGTGATTCTGGCCCTGTCCGGTGGCGTCGACTCCTCCGTCGTGGCTGCGCTGGGCGCTCGCGCCGTGGGCAAGCAGATGACCTGTGTGTTCATCAACCACGGCCTGCTGCGCAAGGGCGAGCCCGAGCAGGTGGAGGAGGTCTTCACCAAGCAGTTCGATGTCGACTTTATCCACGTCCACGCCGAGGACCGTTATGCCGAGCTTCTGGCCGGCGTGACCGAGCCCGAGGAGAAGCGCCGCATCATCGGTACGCAGTTCTGGAAAGAGTTCTTCGCCGTGGCGCAGCAGCTCGAGACCGATGGCAAGCCGGTCAAGTACCTGGCTCAGGGCACCATCTACCCCGACATCATCGAGTCCGGCGCTCGCAAGACGGGCGGCAAGACGGCCACCATCAAGAGCCACCACAACCTGATTCCGTTCCCCGAGGGCGTGCACTTCGACCTTATCGAGCCGCTCGACCACTTCTTTAAGGACGAGGTCCGCGCACTTGGCCTGGCGTTAGGCCTGCCGGGTCACATCGTGTTCCGTCAGCCTTTCCCGGGCCCGGGTCTGGCCATCCGCATCATCGGTGCGGTCGACAAGGAGAAGCTCGAGATTCTTAAGAATGCCGACGCCATCGTGCGCGAGGAGCTGGACGCCTACAACCAGCGTCTGTTTGAGCAGACCGGAGAGCGCAACTCCGAGCACAGCTGCTGGCAGTATTTCGCGGTCCTGCCCGACATTAAGTCCGTTGGCGTTATGGGCGACGAGCGCACCTATCAGCGCCCGATCATCCTGCGCGCCGTCGAGTCCAGCGACGCCATGACCGCCGACTGGGCCAAGCTGCCCTACGACGTACTGGCCCGCATCTCCGGCCGCATCGTTGCCGAGGTTCCCGGCGCCAACCGCGTGTGCTACGACATCACGTCCAAGCCGCCCGCGACGATTGAGTGGGAGTAAGCTGACAGGGTTCTGACCTGCTCTTTTGAGTGCCGTACTATGCTCCTGAGTTTCGTTTCGTACGAGAGTCAAGGCAAAGCCACCAGCGACATTGGTGAGTAAATTCGACAATCTGGCCTCCGTTCCCGCGTTGGGACGGAGGCTTTTTCTTTGCGGTTTTACCCCCTTTCACCTGCTATTTCGCCATTTACTCCCCCGTGTTTCGAGACAGCAAGGCACGGGGCGGTATTCGGGGGAACGGGAGTAAGGATTTATCCCGAGTGAGTGGACGCGCTGTTTTTGTCCCCGAGTGCTAAACGGGGCCATTTCGGGGCCCGTGAAACTCAAATCGAACTCAACGGGCATTTTTACGGCCTCCGTACGGCGTTTCGCCAGGTCGTTAATGGGGAGTAAAGAATCTCGCCGTCTCAATGAAAACGGGAGTAATCAGGGGAAATGCCGCGTTACACCGACGCATACAAATCCGCAATCAAAATCGTAGGTGGAGAGCAGTATATTTTGTCGGCGGTCATGCACGCCGACGAACGCAACCGGGCTATGTCCGAGGCGCTGGGAGAGGACGTGTACCACTACCACCTCCATGTGGTCTATATCCCGGTGGTGGAGAAGGAGATACGATGGACAAAGCGGTGCAAGGACAAATCCCTGGTGGGCAAGGTCAAAGAAACCGTTATGCAGGTCAGCATGAGCAAAAAGTGGGCATCCCAGCCCGCAGTAGACGAGGCCACCGGGGAGCCATTACGAACAGCAAAGGGCAAGCCTGTGCTGAGAAAGTCGTACAGCGTCTTGCAGGATGATTTCTTTCAGCAGATGCGCTCCGCTGGCTACACGGACTTGGAGCGTGGAGAGCGTGGCAGTTCCGAGGAACATCTGACGGTCACGCAGTTCAAGGTGAAGTGTGAACAGGAGCGGCTTGCACAGCTTCAGGAGGCGGCTGTGCTGGCCCAGGCCGAGGTTGACCGAAGGAACAGGGAGGCGGCAGCTGCCGAAAAGGAAGCGGCCCAGGCCAAGGCCAAACTAAACGATGTGGCCCACATGCTGAAAGGCATGGAGAAGCTGGCGGAGGAATTTTCCAGCGACCCGGAACAGGTCTTGCCAGAAGCGGGACCGCTGGAATCGGCCAGGGCCTACCGGGAGAAAAAGGCCAAGCCCTTATGGGCGAAGATCGTCAAGGTGCTGCGGTCTGTCTACCGGGCCTACTGCGACCTCAAATCCAAATTTGAGCGGCTGCAAGCGGACTATGGCCGGGAGGTCAGCAAAAATAGTTCCTTATCAGAAAGGATTTACGAGGTCTGCGCCGAGAGGGACAGTCTAAAGGGAAAGGTCAGGGACTATGAGCGGGTCAGGCGGGCCATTGGCCCGGAACAGGCGGACAGAATATTAGAGGCCGCTTACCAGCAGGAACAGGCTGAAAAGGAACGGAAACGGGACGCAAGGCAAAAAGCAAGATTAGGCGCACGATAATCACCAAAAACGGAGGGTGTTCCAGTGAATGCCCTCCTGATTTATTTGGGGAATCGGGTAAAATAATTTCTTGTTTTTTAGAGTGTACTATGATATACTGCTATTAACCTGATTTGAGGAGTCTACCAAATATGCGGCAAGGTATTTTTAAATAAAATTTGATAATGGGCGCAAAAATGATTGCCCCTTGCAGGGGCTTAGTTTTTGTACCCAATTTAAGAATACTTTTGCCTTTTTAGTAAATATCGTGACGGACAGCGGCTCATGTAAGCCGTCATACTTCTGTTTGTCCGAAGTCATGATCCCCAGCGGTAAAAGTATTAGCCGCTGGGGATTTTTGCGCCCATTTGGGCCTTGTATGGAGGATAGACATGAACATTATCAATATCGGGATTCTTGCCCATGTAGACGCTGGAAAGACAACCTTGACGGAGAGCCTGCTATATGCCAGCGGAGCCATTTCAGAACCGGGGAGCG
>CALGKS010000318.1 GCA_937930475.1 uncultured Collinsella sp.
CGAAGACACCGGGCCCGCCGCCTCCGCGGCCGCATCAGGCGCCAGGCTGTACTCGCCGTTGGCATATAGAAGTTCTCCATGTATAACTAGTTGGGCTAGCGCGCGCTCATATGAGTCATTAATGGTGCGATACACGCTCGAGCGTACCAGCGCTTCGTGAAGCGGAGCATCGGCCTGCGCGACCGCATTTAAAATAAGTGACTCGTAGTACGCGACTACGTCCATCGAATCATTTGCAGCGCTCGTAGCATTTTTATTCATACAGAATCGACCCCCAAGATTCCCCAAACAACCTACTGGCCGCATTGGAAATAAGGAAGAACTATGCCAATGATTACTTGATACGCCACTTGAGCGTGTTTTTGTTTAGCAACATTTTGTTGTGCAACAAATCAACTGTGCATATGCAGATGAGCGGTAGTTTTAATCGGTGAACGGCGATCGCGCACGCTTGAAGGCCCTATTATTTTCCTTGGCTCCAAGGCAATTAAAATGGACCTGTCGCGCGGTCACGCCGCACGCCTCACGCGTCTTTCTGCCACCAGATGGGACAAGCAAGACTGCTCGCTCATGTCCTCATTTGTCTTTACGCTATAATCAACATAAAACTATACATATGATTCCATGTAAGGAGTTTCATATGCCTGTCGTAAAGCCTATTTCCGATCTGCAACGCAACTTTGGTTCCATAGCAGATAGCTGCCACCAAACCAAAGAGCCCGTCTACCTAACCAAAAACGGGTCGGCATCGCTTGTCGTCATGGATGCCGAGGCCTATGACGAGCAGACGCGCGCACTAACCGCCATTCAGGAGCGCGAAGAACGCATCCAGCGAGCCATCACGCGTGGCTACGACGACTTAGTAAACGGTCGTGTGCGACCTTGGAAACAGGCCAAGGCAGATGCAGATCGCATCAGGGCAGCTCGCCATGAAATTGGATAACGCAGACGCCGAGTTCTACTCAGAGCTCGACGAACTTGATAAGCCTTTTGATGTTGTCATGACTGACGAGGCACTCTATGCCTATGCCGAGATTCCTTCGAAGCGAGTCTACGCCAGAATCGGCAACCTCATCGACTTTCTAGCCGAGCATCCTTATTTTGGCGAAGAATACGACCCCTACTATCAGGCGGCCTTTCCGCCCATTGACTGCAGGGTCTTCTTTTGCGCGCACTACGGCGTGTACTACCACGTGGATGTTGAGCAGCGAAACATCAGCATCCTGGCAATCGAGGACCATCGAAAGAACCCTTTGAGTAGATTCAAACTACTCAAGTAGCCTCCCCCATGTAACCATCCTGTAAATCATAGCGGCGCACTCGAGTTTTACCGTGATGCGGTCGCGCCTGGCGCTCCACTGTGCTAAAGTATCCCGAACGTTCAAACGACTACGAGGGGGAACTAGAAGATGGCA
>CALGKS010000319.1 GCA_937930475.1 uncultured Collinsella sp.
GGATGCGATGTTATCGAATCTCAGCCGGCCATGCGCCGCATCAACGGAACCCCAAACCCGCGGAGAATCGAACTCTGTGCAGGGCGCGGGCGTAAAGAAAACGCGTGAGCGTTTTTAGCCCGCGGGCGAGGACGCCGGCAGGCGGCCGAAGCCGGTGCGGGTTCGCGAGGCGAACACGCGGATTCTCCGCGCAAACTTTCGACTCAAAACGGATGCGATGTTTATCGAATTTCAGCTGGCCAAGCCCCGCATCAACGGATCCCCCGTACCGCGGAGAATCGAACTCTGTGCAGGGCGCGAGCGTAAAGAAAACGCTTCAGTGACGCAGGGTGGGACGCGTTTTCCCAATGGCGGCCCAGGCGGAAAGCGCATCCCGGAATCCGCACTCAGACTGGGACGTAGTTTCCGGATGACACATCAAGCGGAAAGTACATCCCGGAATCCTCATTCGGAATGGGATGCAGTTTCCCGGCGGCAACTCATGCTCTGGGGGTTGGCCTGGCTGCCCCGACCCCTTAACTCCAAAACCTGCGCGCTCGCCATCCCAAAACTGGGTAGAAGAAAGCCAAAACGCAATCGCAGGAGGTCAATATGACTGCAGAAGATAAGGCAAAGAACGCCGGCAAGGTCGCGCTCGTTCTGGAGGGCGGCAGCTTCCGCGGGCAATTTACCGCCGGCGTGCTCGACGTTCTCATGGAGGCCGGCGTCGAGATTCCGGCGGTATATGGCGTATCGGCCGGCGCCCTCAACGGCGTGAACTACAAGTCGCACCAGATCGGCCGTGCCAACCGCATCAACCTGGCTTTCTGCAACGACAGCCGCTTCATGGGCGCCGCATCGTTTGCGTCCACGGGCTCTATTGTGGGTTACGACTTTATTTTCAACGATGTCCAGGACCGCCTGGACCCCTTTGACAACGAGACGTTCGACGCGAGCCCCATCGAGATGTACGCCGTCGCGACGGACATGCTCTTTGGAACTGCCGCGTGCCTGCCGGTCAAAAGCGCCGTACTTGACCTCGACGCCGTGCGCGCATCGACGTCGCTGCCGCTGGTGACGCCGCCGGTCGAGATCGATGGGCACAAATACGTCGACGGCGGCGTAGCCGATTCGGTCCCCATCGAGCACGTGCTGGAGGAGGCGGGCTTCGATCGCGCAGTTGTCATTGTCACGCAGGACCGCTCGTACGAGAAAAAGCCCTACGAGTTTATGCCAGCCGCACGCGCTCGCTATGCCGACTACCCCTACCTGCTCGAGGCTATCGAGACGCGCCACGACCGCTATAACATCCAGCGCATGCATCTGTGGAAGTATGAGCGCGAGGGTCGCGCGCTGGTCGTTGCTCCGCAAAAGCCGGTCGAGGTCGGCCACGTTGAGCACGATCCGGCAAAGCTGCTCGACCTGTATATTCAGGGCCGCCAGGAGGCAAAGCGTCTATTGAGTGATATCGAGGCATTTGTCGAGCGCTAGTGTCGCAACGTCATGACCCATGGACGACATGTGCAGAAACTCTGGTCGGAGCCAAAATACCTGTTGACTCGGGCGGCGAGCGGGGTAATATGGACGGGTTACTTGCAGAGCCCCGTGAATCTCTGTAACAACACGTACTGTACATGGAGGAGTCTAAGTGATTTCGAAATCGACTCACTACGCCAAGCAGGGCGAGGTCCAGCGCAACTGGGTTCTCGTCGACGCCGATGGTGCTGTCCTGGGCCGTCTTGCCACCCAGATCGCAATGATCCTGCGCGGTAAGAACAAGCCCCAGTTCACGCCCAACAGCGACTGCGGCGACTTCGTTGTCGTCATCAACGCCGATAAGGTCCAGCTTACCGGCAACAAGGCCGACACGAAGACCTATTATCGCCACAGCGGCTACAACGGCGGCCTCAAGGCTGAGAGCTTCCGCCAGGCTATGGAGAAGCACCCGGAGAAGGTCATCGAGCGCGCCGTTCGCGGCATGCTGCCCAAGACCACCCTCGGCCGT
>CALGKS010000320.1 GCA_937930475.1 uncultured Collinsella sp.
CGCTTTTTACCGATCTTGTTAGTCATCGAGCTCCCTCTCTTTTCTCGATTGTCTTTGAACAAGACATTGAAGTCCACACCGACGTCTGTCTGCATGTCGTTCAGGGTGAACGTTTAGCTAGATTATGCGTGATTCCTTACGTGAGGTGAACGTTCACTTGTATATTATCCTTGAACGGTCGTTTTTTGCCGTTGAACGGACATCTGACTTGAAAAAAATCACGATTACATGGGTATTGAGTGGGTTTAAATTTGAGGTCGATTAGGTGAACGTTTATTGTTTTCGCCGCTCCCGTACCCTCAGAAAGACACGCCCGAACAGACAGAACAAACATGGCCCCGCCGGGAACACTCCCGACGGGGCCATGGTCAATAGCGCCCTATGCGAACCCATTTACCGCTACAGGCAGACGCCGTCCTTCCAGATGCTGATCTCGTGACAGCCGCGGCGCTCGGCACTCGTAAGCTTGCCGCTCGCCGTCTCTAGCACCAGCTGGTACAGGTCGTGGGCAGCCTCGTCGAGCGTACGCTCGCCCGTGGCGACCACGCCGGCGTTAAAGTCCATCCAGTTGGCCTTGTGGTCGCACAGACGCTGGTTGGTGAACACCTTGAGTGTAGGCGCCGGTGCGCCAAACGGCGTGCCGCGGCCGGTCGAGAACAGGATTACGTGGCAGCCGGCAGCCGTCAGGGCCGTGGTGGATACCATGTCGTTACCCGGGCCGCACAGCATGTTCAGGCCATGCTTGGTAGCCTGACCGGCATACGGCAGCACGTCGACGATGGGGGCAGATCCGCCCTTTTGCACGCAGCCGCAGCTCTTGTCCTCGAGCGTGGTAATGCCGCCGTCCTTGTTGCCGGGGCTCGGGTTCTCATAGACGACCTCCCCGTGGCTGATAAAGTAGTCCTTAAAGCCGTTGAGCATGTCGGCAGCTGCGTTAAAGACGTCCTGGCTCTCACAGCGATCGAGCAGAATGCTCTCCGCGCCAAACATCTCGGGAACCTCGGTGAGCACCGACGTGCCGCCGCGGGCGACGACCATATCGCTCACGCGACCGATCGTGGGGTTGGCGGTAATGCCCGAAAGACCGTCAGAGCCGCCGCACTTAAGGCCAATGACCAGCTCGGAGGCAGGAATGGGCTCACGCTTGGCCTGCTTGGCCAGGTCGGCAAGCTCGGACAGGATCTTGTGACCCTCGACCTGCTCGTCGGCTACATCCTGGCAGGCGAGGAATCGAACGCGCTCGCGATCGAAGTCACCGAGCTCGTCGAGTACCTGCTGGTGCGTGCAGTTTTCGCAACCGAGGGACAGGAACAGCACACCCGCAGCGTTTGCGTGACGCGAGAGCGCCACCAGCAGACGGCGCGTCTGGGCATGGTCGGCACCGGTCTGCGAGCAGCCAAAGGGATGCGGGAAGTAGTAAACGCCCTCCAGCGAGCCCTCGACCAGATCCTGAGCCTGCTCGCACATGGCACGTGCGACCTCGTTGACGCAGCCGACCGTGGGGATGATCCACAGCTCGTTGCGCGTGGCGGCGCGGCCGTCGGCGCGGCGGAAGCCCATAAAGGTCTCGGGCTCAACCGGCTCAACGACCGGATGCGTCGGGTTGTAAGCATACTCGACCTCGCCCGAAAGGTTAGTCTTGACGTTATGCGTATGAAGCCACTGACCGGGCTGGATGTCGCCCGTCACGTGGCCGATAGGAAGACCGTACTTGACGACGTCCTCCCCCGCCGCAATGGCGCGCACGGCCATCTTGTGGCCCTGCGGAATATCCTCCGCGGC
>CALGKS010000321.1 GCA_937930475.1 uncultured Collinsella sp.
GGCCGCGGCGGCCCGCGCTGCATGAGCATGCCCTTCTGGCGCGAGGACCTCTAAGTCTTTCCGTTTCCGGTGCGGTCTCCCTACAACCGCACCGGTTTCGCCCGTCAAACGGGCAACGCTGATACTTATGTAATTCATTTCTTCGAAAGGATTCGAACCATGGGTGTTAACCTCTCCGGCCGTAGCTTCCTCAAGCTCCTCGACCTCACCACCGAGGAGATCGAGTACCTGCTCAAGCTCTCCAAGAACTTCAAGGACATGAAGCGCGCTGGCGTTCCGCACCGCTATCTCGAGGGCAAGAACATCGTTCTGCTCTTCCAGAAGACCTCCACTCGTACCCGCTGCGCCTTCGAGGTCGGCGGCATGGATCTGGGCATGGGCGTCACCTACCTCGATCCGGGTTCGTCGCAGATGGGCAAGAAGGAGTCCATCGAGGACACCGCCCGCGTTCTCGGCCGCATGTATGACGGCATCGAGTTCCGTGGCTTTGCCCAGGACGACGTCGAGGAGCTCGCTGCTAAGTCCGGCGTGCCCGTGTGGAACGGCCTGACCACCGAGTGGCACCCCACCCAGATGCTCGCCGACATCCTGACCGTCCAGGAGAACTTCAACTACGACATCAAGGGCAAGACCCTCGTCTTCATGGGCGACTGCAAGAACAATGTCGCTCGCTCCCTCATGGTCGTCTGCTCCAAGCTCGGTATGAACTTCGTGGCCTGCGGCCCCGAGGAGTGCATGCCCGCCGACGACGTCATCGAGGCCTGCAAGCCCATCACCGAGGCCAACGGCTGCACCATCAAGCTGACCACCGACGTCAAGGACGGCGTCACCGGTGCCGACGTTATCTACACCGACGTGTGGGTCTCCATGGGCGAGCCCGACGAGGTCTGGGCCGAGCGCATCGCTCAGCTCACCCCGTATCGTGTCACCTCCGAGGTCATGGCTATGGCCAGCCCGGGTGCCATCTTCCTGCACTGCCTGCCCAGCTTCCACGACACCAACACCACCATTGGCGCCGAGAAGTGCGAGCAGTTCGGCATCACCGAGCAGGAGGTCACCGACGAGGTCTTCGAGAGCCCCGCTTCCAAGGTCTTCGACGAGGCCGAGAACCGCATGCACACCATCAAGGCTGTCATGTACGCTACGCTCAAGTAAGAGCATCTAGCATCTCGCTCGGGGTGTATTGTTGAACACCCCGAGCGGCTTTATCTGGTAAAAATCTCGCATCGAGCGGCAGGCACGGCACGGAAGAGCCGCTTCGGGCGAGATCAGTAAATGATTTATGAAGGGGGGATGAGAACTATGACTGAGACCGCTAAGAAAAAGCGCGGTATGCCTTCATCGTTCACCATTCTTCTTGCTCTGCTGGCAATTGTTGCAGTTGTTACCGTTATCGTCTCCGGCACGTCCGGCGGCGCGGTTACTGCCGCCCGTCTGAGCGATTTCTGCACCGCCCCGATTAAGGGCTTCGCTGACGCTCTGCCCGTCTGCCTCTTCGTTATGATCCTGGGCGGCTTCCTCGGTATGATGACCGAGACCGGCGCTCTGGACAACGGTATCGCCGTCCTGGTGCAGAAGCTTAAGGGCAACGAGATCATGCTCATTCCCGTGCTGATGCTCATCTTCTCCCTCGGTGGTACCACCTATGGTATGTGCGAGGAGACCGTTCCCTTCTACGCCCTGCTCGCCGCTACCATGATGGCTGCCGGCTTCGACCCGATGGTCGGCGCCGCTACCGTCCTGCTCGGCGCTGGCTGCGGCTGCCTCGGCTCCACGGTTAACCCGTTCGCCGTCGGCGCTGCCGTCGACGCCCTGACCGGCGTTGACATTGCCGTGAACCAGTCCATCATCATCGGCCTCGGTGCCGTCCTGTGGCTTGTTACCACCGTCATGTCCATCGTCTTCGTGATGAACTATGCCAAGAAGGTCAAGGCTGACAAGGGTTCCACCATCCTCTCGATGCAGGAGCTCAAGGACGCCGAAGAGGCACATGGCAAGGCTGCTTCCGAGGTCCACAAGGAGGTCAAGCTCACCGGTCGTCAGAAGGGTGTTCTGATCGCCTTCGCCTTCACCTTCGTCGTCATGATCGTCGGCTTCATCCCGCTGGCCGACCTCAACGAGGGCGTCGCCAACTTCTTTGACGCTGGCGCTGTCTACGACGCCGACGGTAATGCCGTCGTCCAGGGCTGGTCTGCCCTGATCACCGGCCTGCCCATTGGCCAGTGGTACTTCGACGAGGCTTCCACCTGGTTCTTCCTCATGGCTATCCTGATTGGTATCATCGGTGGCCTGTCCGAGAAGCAGATCGTCAACACCTTCATCACCGGCGCTGCCGACATGATGTCCGTTGTTCTCGTCATCGCCCTCGCCCGTGGCATCTCCGTCCTCATGGCTAGCACCGGCCTCGACGTCTTCGTCCTCGACGCTGCCGCCAATGCCCTGGCTGGCCTGTCCGGCGTGATCTTCGCTCCCATGAGCTTCCTGGTCTACTTCGGCCTGTCCTTCCTGATCCCCTCGACCTCCGGTATGGCCACTGTCTCCATGCCCATCATGGGACCGCTGGCTGTTAAGCTCGGCTTCTCGCCCGAGGTCATGGTCATGATCTTCTCCGCCGCCATCGGTGTCGTGAACCTGTTCACCCCGACCTCCGGCGCCATCATGGGCGGTCTCGCCCTGGCCAAGATCGAGTGGACGACCTGGCTCAAGTTTGCCCTTAAGCTCATCGTCGCGCTCTCCGTCGTCTGCGCCGTCATCCTGACCGTCGCCTGCGTGCTGCTCTAAGTACCCAACGGGTACCCCACGGAAACCTTGACGATCCTGTAGAGGATCACCTGGTCATCGTCTGTCCGGTGGGGTCAACCCACCGGTAGACTCCTACCTTTAGCCCCCTTCCGTTCCGTGCGCGGGAGGGGGCGCTCTTGTGTTCCGGCGTTTTACCAAACGCCGGAACCACTCGACGCTGCGCGCCGCCCAGGACGACAATTTGTCATTCAAAAGGCAAGGCATGACCAGAAGGTCTATGCCTTGCCTTTTTCATGCCAACTTGTACGTCCTGGACGTCGCTCGCTGACTTATGCTCAACCTGCGACGTTTCTGTTGTTGGTGCAAAGGGGTCAGGTTACTTTGCACCAAAAAGGGGAAGTTGCGGTGGAATAGTTCCTGTTTGGCCGTCTTGAGGGGTTAAACGGGACTATTCCACCGCAACTTATCGATGGCGTGTTTGGTTGGTGCCTGTTGATGGTCTGGGTATCGGGGAGGGCAGGCTC
>CALGKS010000322.1 GCA_937930475.1 uncultured Collinsella sp.
ATTCTGCTCCCAGATATGGATGTAGTAAAGCGAATGTATCTTCAGTATGATTAAGCAAAGCTAAAGTAAGCAAGAAAAGCGCTGGCAAATCGTTTTACGACTGCATCGGTGTGGAGGCAAGATGGCATCGCGGTATCAGATTGTTTGCATGGTGGTCGATCGCGGCAGCCTGAAGGCCGCGGCCGACGAGCTGGGGTATACACAAAGTGCGGTGAGCCAGGCCGTTAAGGCGCTCGAGCGTGAATTGGGCACCACGCTCATCGAGCGTGGCAAGCAGGGTGTCTCGCTTACGCGCGATGGCAAACAGTACCTGCCGTATCTGCGCCAAATCGTAACGGCCGAAGCTGAGCTCGAGGGCAAGCGCCAGGAGCTGCTGGGGCTGTCCTCGACTGACATTCGCATTGCGACGTTTACCAACGTGAGCCGAACCGTGCTGCCGCGCGTGATTCGCGATTTTGGAACGCTGCATCCGGGTGTGCGCTTTACCCTCAAGCAGGGCGATTACACGCGCAACGCCCAATGGGTGCACGACGGTGTGGTGGACTTTTGCTTTACGGCGCGTGGGTTTACCGCTGGGCTCCAGAAGCGCGTGGTCTATCACGATGAGCTCGTGGCGCTGCTGCCGGCGACGCATCCGCTGACGGCAAAGGAAAAGGTCACGCTTGCCGATTTGGCGTCCGAGCCATTTGTGCTGCTGGATGAGGGCGAACAGAGCCTGGTGCTCGACGCGTTTGCCGCACATGGGCTGTCGCCGCATGTAACGAGCGAGGTAACTGACGACTACACCATTATGGCGATGGTCGAGGAGGGGCTGGGCGTGAGTATGCTCTACCGCCGTACCGTCGAGGGTATGCGGGCAGATATTCGCGTGCGTCCCATCGTGCATGCCCCTTCGCGTGACGTGGTGGCCGCATGGCGCAGCTGGGACACCATGCCCATTGCCACCAGGCGCTTTATCGATTACATGAGCTCGCATATCGTCAATTAGCGATTGCGTGGCGCCCGGGGTTTCGCCTAGCGCGCCCCTGCCTTGGCCTGGGCCAGGCGGTAGGTGCGTGCCGGGTGGCAGAGCAATACCGCCACGACCATAAAGAATGCCGTGGTTCCCAGGCTGATGGGGTAGACCATCATGATGTTTGCGAACGTGCGGAAGTGCGGGAAGACGCAGAACACCCAGTAGAAGCGGATGCCGCAGACGCAGATCATGGTGATGAGGGCAGGCATGAGTGAGATGCCAAAGCCGCGCAGGTAGCCGGACATGTTTTCGTAGAACATGCTAAAGGCGTACGCAGGGAAGATCGAACACACGCGGATATAGCCGATCGAGACGATATTGGGGTCGCTGTTAAAGAGCGACAGGATCTCGCGTCCCAGGCCGACGATGATGACGATGGTGGTGAGCGCGACAATACCGCCTTCGACCAGGCAGACCTTAAGGGTCTTGGTGCAGCGGTCGATCTGGCGAGCGCCGTGGTTTTGTCCCACAAAGGTGGTGCAGGCCTGGCTAAAGCTGTTGAGCAGGTTGTAGCACACATACTCCAGGCTCATGGCGGCGCTTGAAGCGGCCATGACCTCGGTGCCCAAGCTGTTGATGGCAGACTGGATGATGATGTTGGCGACGGCAAAGACGGCGCTCTGGATACCGGCGGGCAGGCCGATCTTGACGATGCGCTTGAGGGCGACGGGGTCGATGGCCAGGTCGCGCGGGGTGACGCGGACGACGGA
>CALGKS010000323.1 GCA_937930475.1 uncultured Collinsella sp.
GATTCGATTTGGATTCGATTATATTCAGCTCGCAATCATTCTTATTCATACATCCTCATCAGTTGAGTATGGATATAGATTGTTTTCAAAACGAGTTGGACAGTTAGTCGCA
The DNA here is from genome assembly GCA_937930475.1 of uncultured Collinsella sp. Classification (GTDB taxonomy): domain Bacteria; phylum Actinomycetota; class Coriobacteriia; order Coriobacteriales; family Coriobacteriaceae; genus Collinsella. Next base: position 113 of record CALGKS010000323.1, read on the forward strand.
TGCCTTGACAGCGTAAGAAGTAGGTAAAGATACCGTTCGCACAATACGTTCGTGCCACAAGTCGACTAAATTGAGACAATAGTGAATAGGGTTAGGCTACCGTCCCCTGCGGGGACTGAACGGACAGATGCATATGCCGAGCAAAATCGAAAAAAAGCAAGCCGCCGCAAAGCTGCGCAGACCGCCGCGCGACTTCTCGTACACGCAGAACCGAGAGCTCAGCTGGCTACGCTTTGACAACCGTGTGCTCGACGAGGCTTTTGATGAGTCCGTGCCGCTGTTCGAGCGCCTTAAGTTCGTCTCGATCTTCGAGTCAAACCTCGATGAGTTCCTCATGGTGCGCGTGGGTGGCCTGTCCGACCTTGCCGAGCTCAAAAAACAGCCTGTCGACAACAAGAGCAATATGACCGCCTCCGAACAGGTCGATGCTGTCATGGCCGAAATGCCCGGGCTCCTTACCCGTTGGGAGTCCATCTTTAAGAACATCGAGGGCAAGCTCGACACCCTGGGTGTTCACCGCGCCCGGATCGATTCGCTTACGCCCGAGGAGCGCACCTTTGTAACCCGCTACTTCCAGGCCTACGTGTCGCCGGTCATCTCACCGCTGGTGATCGACCCGCGCCACCCCTTCCCCAACCTGCGCAACGGCGCGCTCTACCTGGCGTGCGGCCTGGACGGCGTCACCGACGAGGAAAGCTTGCTGGGCCTGATCGAGATTCCCGCCTCAATGAACCGCGTGGTCGAGATCCCCTCACCCACCGGCACCTACTCCTACATTCTGCTCGAGGACGTCATCCTCGCCTGCCTGGACAGCTGCTTTGGCTCCTATAAGCCGCTCGACCGTGCGCTCATCCGCGTCACCCGCAATGCCGATATCGACCCGGACGGCGAGGGCGTCGAGGAAGAAGAGGATTACCGCCAGCACATGAAGCGCATCCTCAAGAAACGCTTGCGCCTGCAGCCGGTGGTGCTCGCCGTATCGGGCTCGCTCGAAAAGCCAACGCTCAAGACCATCCGCAAGGCGCTCGAGCTCTCGCGTCGCTCGGTCTTTACCTGCGATATCCCGCTCAACCTGGGCTATGTCTTCGGCATTGAGGGCAAGATTCCCGAGCACCTGCGCAACGAGCTGCTCTTTACGCCGTTTAAGCCGCAGCCCAACCCCACCATCGATATGACCCGCTCCATCCGCGAGCAGGTACTTCAGCACGACAAGCTGCTCTTTTATCCCTATGAGGCCATGAACCCCTTCCTGGACCTGGTGCACGAGGCCGCCTACGACCCCGAGTGCATCTCACTGCGCATCACGCTCTACCGCGTGGCCAAGCAGAGCCGCCTGTGCGAGTCGCTGATCGATGCCGCCGAAAACGGCAAAGAGGTCACGGTGCTCATGGAGCTCCGTGCCCGCTTCGACGAGCAGAACAACATCGAGTGGGCCGAGCGTCTGGAAGAGGCAGGCTGCACCGTCATCTACGGCTCCGAGGGCTTTAAGTGCCACTCCAAGATCTGCCAGCTCACCTATCGCGAGGGCATGGCGCTTACACGCCTGACGCTGTTGGGCACCGGCAACTTTAACGAGAAGACGGCCAAGCTCTACAGCGACTTTATGCTCATGACCGCCCATCCCGGCATCGGCGAGGACGCCAACTTGTTCTTCCGCAACCTATCGCTGGGCAACCTGCGCGGCGATTACCGCTTCCTGGGCGTGGCGCCGGTCGGCCTCAAGCCGCTCATCATGCGCGGCCTGGATCGCGAGATTCAGCGCGCCCTCGCTGGCGAGCCCGCCCGCGTGTTCTTTAAGCTCAACTCGCTCACCGACCGCGAGGTCATCGACAAGATCGCCGAGGCATCGTGTGCCGGTGTGCGCGTGGACATGATCATCCGCGGCATCTCGTGCCTCAAGCCGGGCGTTCCGGGCAAGACCGAAAACGTGCATGTCCGTTCTATCGTCGGACGCTTTTTGGAGCATGCGCGCGTTTACGCCTTTGGCGTGGACTCGGACATGATCTATCTGAGCTCGGCCGACATGATGACGCGCAACACCGAGCACCGCGTGGAGATCGCCTTCCCCGTGCTCGACCCCACCTGCCGCGCCCTGGTGCACGAGTACATGGGCATGCAGCTGCGCGACAACGTGAAGGCCCGCAGCCTCACGAGCGACGGCACCTGGGTCCCCGTGGAGCGCCACGAGGGCGAGAGGCCCTTCAACTCGCAGGAAGCCCTACTGGAGCGTGCCTATCGCAACGCCGAGGCGGCTGCCGAGGCAAAGCCAGCCCCTGCTCCTGAACCGCAGTCGGCCACGCCCGAGGTTCAGAAGGTCCAGGCGACCGTCATTGAGCCCGAACCTGCACCTGCGCCTCAGCCCGAGCCGCAGGTCACCAAGCCCGCACCCGAGACGAGCGCCCGTCGCGATAAGCCCGCTGGCAAGACCAAGGCCATCGAGCGCCATCGCCCCGGTCGCATGCGCATGGGCTTGGGCCTGATCGGCCTGGGTCTTAAGACGCTCATTACCGGCAAGACAAAATAGTCGTTTGTAGAAGCAGTTTGTAGAAGCGCCCCGCATTTGAGGAAAGCCTCGGATGCGGGGCGCTTTTCCCTGCTACCATGGTGCGAACAACAACGCGAATGACAGGCAGGGATATGAAGCTCACTATAGAATCGATGACCTACGGCGCCGACGGTCTGGCGCACGCCGACAACGGTAAAGCCGTCTTTGTGCAGGGCGCCGTGGCAGGCGACACCGTCGAGGCCGAGGTCGTGCAGGACGGCAAGTCGTTCATGCGCGCCCGCGCCACCGAGATTCTGGAGCCAAGCCCCGATCGCGTTCAGCCTCCCTGCCCCTTCGTGGGCATCTGCGGCGGCTGCTCGTGGGGCAATCTCTCACGCACGGCACAGCTCGCCGCCAAGGAGCAAAACCTGCGCTCCACGCTCGAGCGCATCGGCAAGTTCGCTCCTGAGCAGGTCGATGAGTTGGTACAGCCCATCCGCCACACCAAGGACGACTGGGGCTACCGCAATAAAATCGAGCTCGAACCGACCGTCGTCAACGGTCGCGTGCGCCTTGGCATGCACGGTGTCGACCCCAGCAAAATCGTGACCGTCGATGCGTGTCCGCTGTTCGATAAGCGTTTTCCCAAGGCGCTCAAATCGGTCGTCGGCGCGCTCAACTATCTGAGCGGCAGCCACGACCTGGGCCTCGAGCGCGTGGGCATTCGCGCATCGCGCCGCACCAAAGCGCTCGAGGTCGCGCTCTGGACGCCCACGGGTTCCTTTCCGCGCTCACAGGTCTCGCGCGTTCTGGCAGACGCCGCACACCCCACGAGCGTAGTGCGTGTGATGAGCAAGGGCGAGAAGAAGGCCCGCCGCGTCTCTAAGGTGGAGATGCTCGCCGGTGAGGGCTCCTGGACCGAGAATATCGCCGAGGGCCAGATGCGCTTGTCTGCTCCGTCGTTTTTCCAAGTCAATACCAAGGGCGCCGAGATTTTGATTGAGCTCGTTATGGACGCCCTCGACCCGCAGGAAGACGAACTGGCCGTGGACCTGTACTGCGGTGCCGGCACCTTTACCCTGCCGCTCGCCCGCCGCTGTGATTTTGTCGCCGCCGTCGAGGCCTACGGCCCGGCCGTGCGCGACCTGCGTCGCAACCTGGAGATCAACAAGCTCGATAACGTCGACGTCATCGGCGGCGATGCCGTGCGCGAGTTCCCCGACCAGGACGCCGATGTCCTGGTGGTCGACCCGCCGCGCGCGGGTCTCGCCCCCAAGGCGATCGACCTCATCGCGAGCACGAGTGCCCGTGATGTCGCCTACGTGAGCTGCGACCCGGCAACTCTGGCCCGCGACCTCAAGCGCTTTGTCGAGGAGGGCACCTTCTCCCCCGTCAAGATCACGCCGGTCGACCTATTCCCGCAAACCTTCCACTGCGAAACCGTCGTCCACCTCAAGCGCAACTAAACTAATCTGTTTTAGGGGGCGGGCTTCAGCAATCATCGAGTGGTGAATCATTGCTGAAGCCCGCCCTATTTCATTACTGATGGCTGACCGGAGCGCCGCAGTTTTGGCAGAAGGATGCGTTTGCCTCCAACATAGAGCCGCACTGAACGCAAAAATGAGCGGGCTCAACTGGCTGAGCATCATCGACCGCGGCCGACGCCTGCTGCGCTGGCGGAACCTGCTGCGCGGGAGGCATTTGCTGGTACGGATTAAACTGTGGAGGCTGAGGCTTGTTCGACGATTCTTTCTTCATGATGATGGCGAAGGTGACGGCCGCAACGGCGCCAAACACAACCAGCAAAAAGAGAAGATCGGATACCCTAAGGCCTATCATCGTAAATCAGCTCCTCATGTAGCGAAATATGACGGATGCCGTGATTTTATCGCCGCGCGGCAAGCCCCTCCTAGTGCGCAACACCCATACCCGACCGGTCTTTTTGGAACGGGCCCCAGAAAAATCATCGGGGAATGGGGCGTGGCAAGTGGGGGTCTTCGGGGTATAAGACGGCTAATTGTATGCCGCCTTACGAAAGGAATCCTCATGCCCAGCGTTGCCGTTCTCGCCGCCGATGGCTTTGAAACGATTGAATGCCTGACCATGGTCGATGTCATGCGTCGCGGCGGCGTGCGTGCCACGCTCGTCTCGATCATGCCCACGCGCGAGGTCGTAAGCTCGCTGCAGATTCCCGTAACCTGCGACGCGCTCTTTGACGAGATCAACTTTGACGAGTATGACTGCGTCGTGCTGCCCGGCGGTCTGCCCGGCGCCACCAACCTGCGCGCCGACCAGCGCGTCTGCGACGTAGTCTGCGAGTTCGCCGCGACCAAGCATGTTGCCGCCATCTGCGCCGCCCCGTTTATCCTGGGCGAACTCGACCTGCTCGAGGGACGCCACGCCACGTGCTTCCCCGGCTTTGAGAAGAGCTTCCCCGAGGGCGCCTATACCGGCGACAAGGTCACGCACGATGGCAACATCATCACCGCCAGCGGCATGGCCCAGTCACTCCCCTTTGCACTTGAGTTGCTGCGCACGCTCGCCGGCGACAAGGCCGTCGAGAAGGTTGCCGAGGGCATTCAGCTATGATTTTGGCTTCGCAATCACCGCGCCGCATCGAGTTGATGCGCGAAGCGGGCTACGACATCCGCGTCATTCCCGCTGACATTGACGAGACTCCTTTTGATGACGAGGCCCCGCTTACGCTCGTCGAGCGCTTAGCTCGCGCTAAGGCTGCCGCCGTTGCCGCCGAGCACGCCGATCCCAGGGAGCTGACCATCGCGGCCGACACCATCGTCACCTTCGATGGCAAGATTTTGGGTAAGCCGGCAAACAAGGACGAAGCCCGCACCATGCTCCACGAGCTCTCGGGGCGCACGCACCAGGTTGCAACCGGCGTCTGCATCGTTAGAGCCGGAGACGTCACAGCCCCGCACGCCGCCGAGAGCCTGTCGTTTGTCGATGTGACGGACGTGACGTTCTACGAGCTTTCTGACGAGCAAATCGAGCGCTACGTCGCCTCGGGCGAGCCCATGGATAAGGCCGGCGCCTACGGTATTCAGGGTGTCGGCGGACGCATGCTCGTGCACGATATTTCGGGCGACTTCTACAACGTGGTGGGTCTACCCATCGCACGCGTCGCACGTGCCATTCAAAAACTCTCGTAATTGCATCTGGCGCTGGGTATCCCCCAGCGCCTACAATTTTGCCGTACCGTACGGATCCCGACCGGGCATAAGGCCCGGCGGAAAACCGATAGGAGAAAACATGGACACACTGCTTGAAGCCATTGACGTTTGCGATGTCGATGGCTTTTGCTTTGGCAACTATACGGACGAGGAGGCCGGCACCGGTTGCACCGTAATCGTGGCAGCCGAAGGCGCCACCGGCGGCGTTGACGTTCGCGGCGGTGCCCCGGCATCGCGCGAAACCGACCTGCTGCGCCCCGAGAACACCGTCGACAGGGTTCACGCTGTCTGCCTCTCGGGTGGATCGGCCTTTGGCCTCGAGGCCGCAAGCGGTGTTGCCCGCGAGCTCGAGAGCCGCGGCATCGGCCTGCCCGTCGGCCCCACGCAGGTACCCATCGTATGCTCCAGCTGCATCTTCGACCTTGCCTACGGCGACCCCACGGTTCGTCCCGACATCGATGCCGGCATCGCCGCCGTACGCGAGGCGCTCGATAACACCCCCACCACCCTTGAGCAGGGCAACGTAGGCGCCGGCACCGGCGCCACGGTGGGCAAGCTCATGGGACCTGCCACCTGTATGAAGGCCGGCCTTGGCGCCGCCGCCGTGGCACTCGGCCCCGTCAAGGTAGGCGCCGTGGTCTCGGTCAACGCCTGCGGCAACGTCGTTGACCCCCTCACCGGCGAGTGGGTCGCTGGTATGCGTGCTGCAGCAGATAGCGACCAAATCGTCGACATGGAGCTCGCAGCCTTTGCCGCCGCCGGCTCCATGCAAATGCCGCTCGACCGCACCAACACCACTATCAGCTGCATCGTCACCAACGTGGAGCTCACCAAGGCCCAGGCCACCAAGGTCTCCCAGATGGCCGCAGACGCCTATGCGCACGCCATCCGCCCCACGCACACCACCAACGACGGCGACACCATCTACACCCTCGCCAGCGGCAAGCTAGACGCCCAAGCAAGCGCCGCCGTACCCCTCGACCTGTTGGGCATGCTCGCCGTAAGGGCCCTACAAACTGCCATCGTAAACGGAGCCAAAACCGCCAAAACCTCCCACGGCATCCCCGGCGCCGCCAAATAACCTCACCTGAACGGTTGCCCGGTGGGTCTTGGTTATGTTTGCTGCTCTACAGTCCTGGCTCGCACGAAGAGCACATTAAGTGCTCTTCGGCTCGTGCGGAACTCGCGACAAACATAGCCAAGCCCCACCGGGCAACCTACCAACCAAATTCTTTTCAGCCAGGCCCCTGTGTACCGCGCGTCAGGGGTCTTCAAATTCAAACTGTCTGATAATCGATTCTTATAGCAGAGGCCCCTTGGCCTTTAGTTTGATACAAGTTCCGCACGAGCCGGAAAGCACTTAATGTGCTTTCCGTGCGAGCAGGACTGTTCGCAGTAGCAAACTAAAGGCCAAGGGGCCCAGTCAACCTATCAGCAGCGATTGCTCAGCAGCTAGTTGAATTTGAAGATCTTTGAGGCAAGACGGTATAGGCCGAGTGTGGTTTTGTCTCCGGCCCGTCCACGCAGGTTGGTAAAGAAGCCGACCACGCCGTAGCGAGCGCGACGATACATGCGCTCGTCGTACTCCTTCAGGTCCTTCCATAGCGTCTTCAGGCGCTCATCGGCACAATCTTCCTCGGAAAGCTTGGTGAGTACCGAGCAAATCGCCATCATCATGGTGAAGTAGCCCATCATGTACGAACGCAGACGCGAGGACTCAACGTCCTGGTACAGGTGGAACGATTCCATCATGATGCGCGTTACGCGGAACTGCTGACCCAAGCGCTTGACCATCGTGGCCTCATTGACGCTCTGGCCCTCGCGACCGATAAAGTAGCGATAGAGGTCGATGTCGGCGTAGTACATGGTCTTGCAGCGCGGCAGCGGCACGTATGCGTAGATATTATCCACGTAGAACGTGTGTGCCGGCATAGGCAGATTGGACTCGCGCAGTACATCGGTGCGATAGCACAGGCTGTGCATGAGCAGGTTCTGATCGGGACGGAAGTGTCCGATCTGGTCCCAAGAGAAAATCTTTTTGCGCGGCAGGGCAAACTTGTAGCCAATAGCGGTATGCGTGCCCTCGTAAACCTTCTCGTACACGTAGTTCGAGATAAACAGGTCGACGCGCTGGTCGCGCTCCTCAAAGCCACGCAGAATCGACAGCATGGTCGAAAGTGCCGCACCGTCGAGCCAGTCGTCCGAATCGACAACCTTGTAGTAGGTGCCCTGCGCCTCGCGCAGACCCGAGAGGACGGCAATACCGTGGCCGCCATTCTCCTGGTGCACCGCGCGGATGATACCAGGATAACGGGCCTCCCACTCGTCGGCCTTGGCGGCCGTCTCGTCCTTGGAACCGTCGTCCACCACGATAATCTCGATATCGGTGGCGTAATTGCTCCCCTCCAAGATGGAGGTGATGCAATGGTCCATGTCCTTGGCGGCGTTATACGAGGGAATACCGAATGTTATGACTTTATGCATGGCAGGCGATAATCTCATCCGAAAGATCGAGGGCGGAATTGGTCACGGCGTCCATATCGTAGTAACGATACTCGGCCAGACGACCCACCGGGTGGAAGTTCGTCAGGTTCTGGACGCGCTCGAGATAGCGCTCGTAGAGCTCACGGTTCTCGGGCTCCAGGATAGCGTAGTACGGCATCTCACCCGAGCCGGGCGTATAGGCCTTGGAGTACTCTTTCATGATGGTGGTCTTGCCGGGCAGGACCTGGCCGGTCATGTTCTTGAACTCGGTGATACGCGTGTAGTCCTCGCTCGTAGTGTAGTTGACGGTGCCCACGGGCTGGAACTGGTCCATATCGAGCGTCTCGAACTTCATATCGAGCGTGCGGTACGGCAGCGCGCCCAGGTCGAGGTTGAACAGCTCGTCGAGCGGACCGGTGTAGACGATCTCGCCACCATAGACCTTGCCGTCGATCTTGACGGTGGTCTCGTCGATCTCGAAGAGGTCGCGGGCGTCCACGTCGCAGAACACATCAATCAGATCGTGATCGAGCATATGCTCGAACAGCGCGGTATAGCCGTCCTGCGGCATGCCCTGGAAGGGAGCCTGCGGGAAGTAGCGGTCATCATCGCCCACAAAGACGGGAACGCGGCCGGTAATCGAGGGGTCGATCTGATCGGGCGTCTGGCCCCACTGCTTCATGGTGTAATGCAAAAAGACGTTCTCGTAGACGTAATCGGCGACCTCGGCAATATCCGGGTCGTTCTTCTTGCGCAGCTCCATGATGGGCACCTTGACGTCCTTGCCA
>CALGKS010000324.1 GCA_937930475.1 uncultured Collinsella sp.
ATGAAGAGAGGCTAGTTTGTGGGCGCCTTGCCTGGCGCCCACGAGAGAGGCAACGGAGTAGAGGCTACTCGTGGATGCGGGTACCGGAGAGGCCGGCCATGGTCTCGGCAGCCTTGTCCAGGGCGCCGATGATGCAGGTGCGGCCCTTGCGGGAACGGGCGAACTTGATGGCGGCGCGGACCTTGGGCTCCATGGAACCCTTGCCGAACTGGCCCTCGTCGGCCAGGCGCTCGGCCTCGTCGGCGGTGATGTCCTCGAGCTCCTCCTGGTTGGGCTTGCCAAAGTTGATGGCGACATGCTCAACGGCGGTCAGCAGGAACAGAACGTCGGCGTCGCAGTCCTCAGCCAGCAGCTCGCCGCCCAGGTCCTTGTCGATGACGGCGGGAACGCCCTTGTAGCAGCCCTTGTTCTCGTAGTCGCGGACGACAGGGATGCCGCCGCCACCGCAGGCGATGACGATGAACTCGTTGTCGAGCAGGTTGAGGATGGAGTCGGCCTCGACGATCTTCTTGGGGTCGGGGGAAGCGACAACGCGACGCCAGCCGCGGCCGGAATCCTCGACGAAGACCTTGGAAGGATCCTCGGCCATGAACTCCTTGGCCTGCTCCTCGGTGTAGAACGGGCCAATCGGCTTGGTCGGGTTCTTGAACGCGGGGTCGTCGGGGTCGCACTCGATCTGGGTGACGACGGTTGCGGCGTGCCAACGCTTATAGCGCTTGTGCATCTCGCGGCCAATGCCCTGCTGCAGGTGATAGCCGATGTAGCCCTGGGACATGGCGCCGCACTCGGGCAGCGGCATCTCGGGGGTGCCGATGGCGTCGTGGGCGGCGGCGAAGGCGTTCTGGATCATGCCGACCTGCGGGCCGTTGCCGTGGGTGATGATGATCTCGTTACCCTGTTCGATCAGGCCGAGAAGAGCGTGAGCGGTGTTGCTCACGGCCTCGATCTGCTCGACGGGGTTGTTGCCGAGGGCGTTGCCGCCAAGGGCGACGACGATACGATCGGGCTTGCCAAGAGGCTTAGACATTGCTGGAATCCTTTCTGTAAAAGGCCTACAACCCATTAATAACCCGCGCCCGTGCGATACGCGAGTTTATTAAGGTTTATATTCTCTTTATCGCTCATTTTATTCATTTTGAAAATAGTTGAACGGTGAACGGTCGCTTTTACCCGCTCAGCGTAAAGAACCCCAGCTCAAGCATATCTACGTCATTTACATGCAACTTTATTTTAATAGAGCAGGGATTAGACCAGATTATGCAAACTGTATCTTTGCTAAACATAAAACAGACAGCGCAAAATCTTACTCGCACTATACGAGATTCTATGCACTTATTGGACGAGTATGCAGCCCTGCAATAACATGGCGTTTTTCATCCAACTTAAGGAATAGACGAGTGCCTTTGCCGCGCGTCGGCCGGCAGCCGGCGAGCCGTCTCGTCGGTTGCCGCTTCCAGAAAATCAAAAACTGATATTGCGCGCGCAATTGCTGCATGGTACTTTAGCGAAGAACAGCGCGGGCTGGGGCGACAGAGATCTGTCGTGAAGTTTGGGTTCGGCGACCCCGCTGCTGCCTTCTCCTTATCCGCCAGCGAACCCCTTGAGCGACGGATTGAGGAGGTCCTTACTATGACAAAAATGCTCAAGATCACGCTGAATGGCGAGACGTTTCTCGCCGACATGCTCTGGGACAAGGCTCCCAAGGCGTGCAAGCTGTTCGAATCGTCCTGTCCGGTCGAGTCACGTATCTTTTCGGCCAAGATCTGCGATGCCGAGGTAACCTATCCCGTATCGGGCCCCATCGCCAATTACGAGCACATCGAGAACCCCGTCTTTCACGAGCCGGCGGGCGCCGTGAGCTGGTATGGCGGCTGGTCGTCAATTTGCATCTTCTTTGATGTGTGCGAGCCCTTTGGCACCTGCAACATGTTCGCCCGCATCTGCGAAGCCGACCGCAAGCGCTTTGCCGCCGCCTGCCGCAATGTCTGGGACAACCAGGGCATGTACATTAAAAACGAAATCGTCGAGATCGAAACGGAGGCCTAAAGATGATGGATATCAACACCCTGCTCGTACTCGACCTTGCCGAGTACACCACTGCACTTGAGGCCCTCGCCGATCAAATGATGCTCGAGGAACCGCGCGATATCGACTACATGCGCCGCCGCAAGCTCGACACCGGCCGCGAATTCGCCGTCTGGAACTTCACCGTCGGCTACTGCATGAACGCAGCCGACGCCCTCTCCCTCCTGCGAGCCCAAGCCAACGAAAACGCCAACGACGGCACCGCCGACCTCGCAACGATCAACAACAGCGCCGCGCGCCTGTGCGACTGGTTCTCGGGCGCCTTCGACGTCACCGGCAAAATGGATGACACCACGGCAATCCTCGCCCACAGCCGCGACCTCTACGCCCAGGTTGAGACTCACGAACAGTTCGCGGCCCTCACCCGCGCCACCGAGCGCTATCTGGTCCAGCTCCAATTTTGGGTTGACCGCCAGATTCCCTGGCCGGCTATTAGCGACCTCGTCCACGGCTACCGCCTACGCACAGAGAGCGGCGAGACAAGGTAACCAAGCAAGCAGCACCGACAACGCCCCACCATCGGGATCCAAAGTAAGAATCAGAGGGCTGGAGACGCACCCAACAGCGTCCCCAGCCCCTTCGCAAAGTAGAGCACTGTTTCAGTGGCTTTGAGGCCTATTCGAACCTTTGCTATCTCCCAATTTTTGTATATTTACGACATTATTATCTGCCAATTTTTGTATGATTTTAGGCGATTCTATCTGTCAATTTTTGTCATTTGGGGGTTTAATGCTACGCCGTAAGGTCACTGATAGGCTTTTGAGCTGGAAGAATAACTCCAATAAGGCATTACTCGTTACTGGTGCGCGTCAGATTGGCAAGAGCTATGCGATTCGCGCGTTTGGAAAAAGCAACTACGCTTCGTATTTTGAGGTCAATTTACTACTCGATGTCGAAGCAAAGAATGCACTTGTTGGCGCAAAGAACTCCGTTGACTTTATCAACCGTGTAGCCCTTCTTGCGGATGCGCCGCTTGTTGAGGGCGATACGCTTGTCTTTGTCGATGAGATTCAGGAGTATCCGCAGATCGTTACACTCATGAAGGCGTTGGTCGAGGATGGGCGCTTTAGCTATGTCTTCTCGGGGTCTATGCTTGGGACTGAGTTTAAGGGGATCTCTTCTTTTCCGGTGGGGTATGTAGAGCACATTGTTATGCGCCCGATGGATTTTGAAGAGTTTTGTTGGGCAAACAGCGTTAGCGAGAATGTGCTTGCAGGCATTCGCAGCTGCCTTGTCGAGAAACATCCTGTCGAAAACTATATTCATGAGGCGATGCTCAAGAACTATAGAGCTTATATCGTTTGCGGCGGCATGCCGGAGGTCGTTCAGAATTATATTGATTCGGGTTATTCGCTCGTGAGCACACGTGAGCTTCAAACTCAGCTGGTCGATCAGTACAAAAGCGATATCTCAAAATATGCATCGACTCGAGCGTTTAACGTTCGGTCGATTTTTGAGCAAATTCCCGTTCAGCTTGAGGCGGAGTCTCATCGCTTTGTTGTTTCGTCTCTGGGTGAGGGAGCTCGCCTTAAAAAATATGAGCAGGATTTCCTGTGGCTTGTTAACGCAGGTGTTGGATTGATGGTCGCCAGGGTGACGGAGCCACGGAGTCCTCTCAAGAGGACGGAGAAAACGACGGCCTTCAAACTATATGAGTCTGATACGGGCATGCTCGCATCGCGGTACCCCGGCAGCACCGCACGCGCTGTCTATCTTGATATGAAAACTCCCAACCTTGGTGGTCTCTATGAGAACGTGGTCGCGCAGGAACTCGTTGCCCTCGGGGCGGATGCATGGTACTACCAAACGCGTGAGGTCGGTGAAGTTGACTTTGTGATCGAAGGCGCCCACGGGCACGTTGTCCCAATCGAGGTCAAATCGGGCAAGAAAGTTCGAGCGCACGCGGCCCTCGATCGTCTGATGAGTGTGGGCGAGTACAAAATTCCCGAGGCCGTTGTACTAAGCCACGAGAATCTCAGCAAAGAGGGCAAGGTTCTGTACGTTCCAATCTACATGACGTTTTGTCTCGATGAGTTTATGGAAAAGGATGACCCCAATAACGATTTCTCGTTCGCACCCATATCTCTCTAGCCATTAGAATCCACAATCCAGCCTCGTCCACGCATCAATGCATTTCCCAAGGTGCTGCGCGTTTCGCGCCAAAGGCGCGAAAAAGCAAAGGGATAAGGCGTTGCAACAGCCACGCTCCCCATCCATCCCCAAAGTGACGCGCCTTTCGCGGCAAAGCCGCGAAACAGCGAAGGGGACGGAATACCCGACCAGCCACGTCCTTCATCAGCCCACACAATCCGAGGACGTAGTCGTAGCAGGATCTGAGGTCTAACCTTCGCGGACACTCCGCAGGACGAAAGAACCCCCGCCGCACGTAGTGCGCAGCGGGGGTTCTTTCATGTCCGAGGACGTCCGCGAAGGTTAGCCCTCAGATCCTGCAGTGGGAGACCTAAGCCTCGTTGTACACCGTCTTGAGCTTCAGCAGGTGAGCGTAGCGGTCCATAGCGGCCTGCTCGTTCTCCTTGAAGAGCTCCTCGGCGCGCTCGGGGAAGGAACGCGTCAGCGAAGCGTAACGGGCCTCGTTCATCAGGAACTCCTGATAACCGCCCGCGGGCTCCTTGGAATCGAGCGAGAACTTCTTGCCGGCAGCAGCCTCGGGGTTGAAGCGGAAGAGGTTCCAGTAACCGCACTCGACAGCCTTCTTCATCTCGGCCTGGCAGTTCTGCATGCCGCCCTTCTTGATGGAGTGCATCTCGCAGGGGCTGTAGCCGATGATGAGGGACGGACCGTCGTAGGCCTCGGCCTCGTGGATGGCCTTGAGGGTCTGAGCCGGGTTGGCGCCCATGGCGACCTGCGCCACGTAGACGTAGCCGTAGCTCATGGCGATCTCGGCCAGAGACTTCTTCTTGGTCACCTTACCGGCAGCGGCGAACTGAGCGACCTGGCCCAGGTTCGAGGCCTTGGAGGCCTGACCACCGGTGTTGGAGTAAACCTCGGTGTCGAAGACGAAGACGTTGACGTTGTGGCCGGAAGCCAGGACGTGGTCCAGGCCACCGAAGCCGATGTCGTAGGCCCAGCCGTCGCCGCCGAAGATCCAGAAGGACTTCTTGGTGAGGTAAGCCTTGTCGGCGAGGATCGCCTTGGAAGCGTCGCAGCCGCACTTCTCGAGCTCGGCAACGTAGGCAGCGGCAGCGGTCTTGGAGGCCTCGGCGTCGTTGACGGAGTCGATCCAAGCCTGGCCGGCAGCCTTGAGCTCATCGGACGGACCATCGGCAGCGATGATGTCCTGGGTAGCGGCGATCAGCTTGTGCTGAACGGCCTCATAGCCAACGGCCATGCCCAGACCGTGCTCGGCATTGTCCTCGAACAGGGAGTTGTTCCACGCCGGGCCGTGACCGTCCTTGTCCTTGCAGTAAGGAGCGGTGGCAGCGGGGTTGCCCCAAATGGAGGAGCAGCCGGTGGCGTTGGAGATGAACATGCGGTCGCCGGCGACCTGGGTCACCAGACGTGCATAGGCGGTCTCGGCGCAGCCGGCGCAGGAGCCGGAGAACTCCAGGTAGGGCTGCTTAAACTGGCTACCCTTGACGTTGGCCGCGATGAGCTCCTTCTTCTCGGAGACGTTCTCGACCATGTAGTCCCAAACGGGCTGCTGATCCATCTCCTGCTCGGTGGGAACCATCTCGAGGGCACCCTTGGGGCAGACCTTGACGCAGTTGGTGCAGCCCATGCAGTCGAGCGGGGACACGGCCATGGTGAACTTCATGCCCTTGGCCTTGGGGCCCATAGCGTCGAGCGTGCGGGTAGCCTCGGGCGCGGCGGCAGCCTCGTCCTCGGTCATCGCGAACGGACGGATGGTGGCATGCGGGCACACATAGGCGCACTGGTTGCACTGGATGCACTTGGTCTCGTCCCAGTGAGGAACGACGACGGCGACGCCGCGCTTCTCGTATGCGGAGGCGCCCAGCTCAAACTGGCCGTCGGCGCAACCGACGAAGGCGGAAACGGGCAGGCTGTCGCCATCCATGCGATCGATGGGCTCGAGCAGGTTCTTGACCTGCTGGGCGATGGCGGACTTGGTCTCCTCGGAGAGCTCGACGGGAGCGGCATCCTCGGCAGTTGCCCAGTCGGCCGGAACCTCGAACTTACGGAAGGCGGTAGCGCCGGCATCGATGGCCTTGTGGTTGGCGTCGACGATGGCCTGGCCCTTCTTCATGTAGGACTTGGTGGCCGCGTCCTTCATGTACTGCAGGGCGTCCTCGGCGGGCAGGACCTTGGCCAGCGCGAAGAAGGCGGACTGGAGCACCGTGTTGGTGCGCTTGCCCATGCCGACCTTGGCGGCCAGGTCGATAGCGTCGATCAGGTAGACGTTGACGTTGTTGTTCGCGATGTAGCGCTTGGCCACGGCGGGCATGTGCTCGGCGAACTCCTTGTCGCTCCACTGGCAGTTGACCAGGAAGGTGCCGCCCGGCTTGACGTCGCGGACCATCTTGAAGCCCTTGACGATGTAGCTGGGGTTGTGGCAGGCGACAAAGTCGGCCTTGGTCACGTAGTACGGCGAACGAATCGGGGAATCACCAAAGCGCAGGTGCGAGACGGTGACGCCGCCGGTCTTCTTGGAGTCGTACTGGAAGTAGGCCTGAACGTACTTGTCGGTGTGGTCGCCGATGATCTTGATGGAGTTCTTGTTGGCGCCGACGGTACCGTCGCCACCCAGACCCCAGAACTTGCACTCGATGGTGCCGGGGGCTGCGGTGTTGGGCGCATCCTCGGCCTCGGGCAGGCTCAGGTTGGTCACGTCATCGACGATGCCGATGGTGAACTCGCGCTTGGGCTCGTCCTTCTTGAGCTCCTCGAAGACAGCGAACGCGGACGCGGGAGGCGTGTCCTTGCTGCCCAGGCCATAACGGCCGCCGACGACCTTGATGCCCGTCTTGCCGGCCTCGTAGAGAGCGGAGACGACGTCCTGGTAGAGCGGCTCGCCGATGGAACCCGGCTCCTTGGTGCGGTCCATGACGGCGATCTTCTGGACAGTCTCGGGGAGAACGTCGACAAAGTGCTTGATGGAGAACGGACGGAACAGGCGAACCTTGACCAGGCCGACCTTCTCGCCGTGAGCGTTGAGGTAGTCGATGACTTCCTCGAGCACGTCGCAGAAGGAGCCCATGCACACGACGACGCGATCAGCATCGGGAGCGCCGTAGTAGTTGAACAGGCCGTAATCGGTGCCGAGCTTCTCGTTGATCTTCTTCATGTAGCCCTCGACGACGGCGGGAAGCTCGTCGTAGACCTTGTTGCAGGCCTCGCGGTTCTGGAAGAAGATGTCGCCGTTCTCGTGGCTACCGCGGGTGTGCGGGTGCTCAGGGTTGAGCGCGTGATCGCGGAAAGCCTGGACGGCGTCCATGTCGCACATCTCGGCAAGATCCTTGTAGTCCCACATGGCGACCTTCTGGATCTCGTGGCTGGTGCGGAAGCCGTCGAAGAAGTTAAGGAACGGGGTCTTACCCTCGATGGCGGCAAGGTGAGCCACCGGCGAGAGGTCCATGACCTCCTGGACGTTGCCCTCGGCGAGCATGGCGAAACCGGTCTGGCGGCAGGCCATGACGTCGGAGTGATCACCGAAGATGTTCAGGGCGTGCGAAGCGACGCAACGCGCGGAGACGTGGAAGACGCCCGGGAGCTGCTCGCCCGCGATCTTGTACATGTTCGGGATCATCAGGAGCAGGCCCTGAGAAGCCGTGTAGGTGGTGGTCAGAGCACCGGCGCCCAGCGAACCGTGAACGGTACCGGCTGCACCTGCCTCGGACTCCATCTCGACGACCTTGACCGGGGTGCCGAAGATGTTCTTGCGACCCTGGGCCGCCCACTGGTCGACATGGTCGGCCATCGGGCTGGACGGCGTAATGGGATAAATTCCCGCTACCTCGGTGTACGCATACGAAACATATGCGGCCGCCTCGTTGCCGTCCATAGACTTAAACTTACGCGCCATATACCCCTCTCCTCTCATATAGGTATACAGGCCCCGGCGATCGCCGGGATGTTGGCGTGATGGGATTTTCGCTGTTGCTTCCGATCATCTGACAGGCGGACTCAGTGGCAGGTACATGGCGTGGAGAGAAGGCATGCCGAGGCGAGGAGGGCTACACGCGCTCCACAGGCCCAGCTACCCGTCTTGCACATGACCGAGCGCCGCAAAGGCCGCATGCCGGATGCTCCCGGGCACGCCCCGGCGATGGGAAGCGCCCGCAACGGAAATCCGCATGCGGGTTTATTGTACCCCGCCGTCAAGTGTAATTTCGACAAATATAGGTGGGCGGTAAAGGTTTACCTCGGGTGACCGTCAAGGGTCAAAATGAATGCTTCGTCCCCGGGTGGCCGGCTCGAGCACGCTAAGGAGCGTCCCTATCTGCCGGCTAGAGGGCGCCGAGGAGGATGGCGTAGGTGGTGGATTCGCCGAGTTTGAGCTCGTCGCCGGGATTGAGCTGGGCGGAGCGGCCGGGCTCTACTTGAATACACACACTCGTGGCCCCGTTTACCACCACGGTGCCGTTCGTGGACGACAGGTCCTCGACAAACCATGTGCCAGAATCGTCGCACCAGATATGGGCATGACGGGCCGAGACGTCGTCGCCGACGTCGGTGATGTCGCCCTCCCCCGTAGCCAGCGCGCCGATCTCGACGCCCTCCTCACTCGGTTGAATCCAGCGCGGGGCGCTCACCACATAGCCGTTTTGCACGCGCAGCAGTCCCAGCGGATGCGCCGGCGAAGCCTCGTGCTCGCCTGTGACTGAAGATGTGCTCAGCGAGCGCGGCGTCGACGTGGCGCCGCCACAGGTCGCATGAGCGTAGTCGATGGCATAGGTCACCGACGAGCGGACATCTGCCGAGCAACCCACGGCGACAAACAGCACCAGGATGGCCTCGGCGCGCTCGGCGGGCATGAGCTCAGCCGCCTGCGACAGGCGCTCGAGCGCATTGCGATAGAGATTCGTGTCCTGATGGCATTCCTCGAGTGCCCGCACCATGGGCTCGCCAGCGGGGCCGCACACCATATTGGTCACGGCCGCGGCGTCCATGGGATTGCGGCGGCGCAGGGCCAGCTGCGACATAATGCGCGCGGCCGAGGTGCCGTAATCGGCAAAATAACGTTCCTGCAGCGTGCCGACCGGCGCGCGCACGATAAAGCGCGAAACCCAGGAGCGATCGGCGGCACGGCTCTGCGGACTACGGCCGTCGGCGAGCGGGCGGCTCGAGAGCACCAGGCCGCACAGTTCGATATGGCTCAGGTGCGCTGCGCGCTTAAAGATGTCAAACATTGCCCCGCACGGGGTGAGCTCGGCTTGAGAAGCCATGGCTTAGCCCTCCTTGGTCGCAGAGATAGTGTCGGATACTTCGGCCGGCCCGCCAAAGGCGCGGGCAGCCGCGGCTCCGCCGGCAAGCGGCGTCGCCATGGGAGTTTTCGCACGTCGTGCTGACACGACGGGAAGCTCGAAGGCAAACCCCATCGCCAGCAAAAACCACGTGAGCGCATAGGTTGCAATTATGGCGGCCACCAGGCCACCCGCCACGCCATGCTGGGAAAACACGGTACATGCGAGTGCGGCCAGAGCCGGGACCTCGCAGGCGGAAAGGGCCAACACGCCCTGCAGGAATCCCGCACGGCGATCGCGCGCCAAGGCCCCGGCGGCAATGCCCGCCACGCCCGGCAGCGCCAACGCCAGCGCGGCGATAATGGCCGGCAGCTTCCCGGACCACATAAGCGGTCCCACGACGAGCGCCACATGGGCGCCCGACGCCAACAGCGCCGCTGATACCACGACCACAGCCCAAAGCACGCCGCATACCGCCGTCGCACCAACCATCGCCGCGCGCCGGGCCGTGTGCCCCGATACCTCCATCGGGCACGGCATGAGCGGCTCGGCGCGAAGCGAGCGGGCGACATTTTGCGCATAGTGGTCGCAAAATGCCGAGAGCGCCGCCTCCACCGCAGCCGGCTCGGGACGATCTTCCTGATGGCAGGACAGACAGGCCATCACCACATCGAAGAGCTGAGCGTCGACAAACGCCAGCGCATCGCGCAGATCCTCGAAATTTGGATCGAGCCCCAGCTGCTGAGCCTGCTCGGCCGCGGCAAGTGCCACATCGGGCTCGCGTCGCAGCAATTGCGTCAAGTCGCAGCCGGGCGCGTGGGCGCCGACGGGATAATCGGGCAGCGTATCCATCTTGAGGCGATAAGGGCTGGCAATATCGCGCGTCTTTTTGCGCGAGCCCGAAGTACCCGACGCACCCGGCGCTACTTCGTACGGCGCGACACCGGCGATGAGCTCGTAGACCGTACTCGCCGCCGCATAGACATCGATTGCCGGCGACATGCGAAGCATGCGCAGGTCGGGGATATCGTCGGTGAGCATCTCGGGCGGGGCGTAGGCCACCGTCGCGCGGCGCAACGTGGCATAGCGCTCGGTAAACGACGCCTTGCCGCCGGTGCCGGCCACCGCAGAGGCGGGCTCGAGCGCCAGCGACGAGCCAAAGTCGATCAAGCACAGGTCGAAAGTGCCTTCGGCAAGCTGTCGGTCGAGCGGCAGGCGCGCCGTGCGCACCATAATATTAGCGGGCGAGATATCGCGATGGACGAACCCCTCGCCTACCAAGCTCATGCGGCAGAGCAGATCGAACAGGTCGCGACCCAGGCGCGCCGCCACGAGCGGCGACAGACGCCCGGCATCGTCCACGGCAAGGCGCGAGCGCAGGCGAGCGAGCGTCTCGCCCTCGACCCACTCCATGACAATCGCGGGCACGCCGTCGACCTCGCCCCACCCGTATAGGCGGGGAAAGCCCTTAAGGCCCGAAAGGGCACGATGGCATTCATATTCCTCGCGAAACGCCGCCTTGAACTTGGTGACCAGCGCCTCGTGGGCGACATCGTCATCAAATTCGTCGCGCGCCGGCAAGATGAGCTGCTTGAGCGCCACGGCCTCGCCCTGCGCGTTGACGGCACGCGTCACGCGGCCGATACCGCCGCGGCGCATGGTGGCATCATCGGCAAACAGCATCGTAAAACGGCGCAGGTAGGCGGGAAGCTCGTCCGTGCCCAGGGCGACGGCCGGCTCAAACCCGTCGACGCGCGCCAGGCGCAGGCCCACCATGGGATCGTGGGCAAGCGATTGGGTTGTGGCGGAAACGAGATTGGTCATCATAGAGCGATCGCCGCCACATTGTTATTGAAGTTGTTGAGCGCGACGTTATCGTCGCCGTAATGTCCGACCCATTGACACAGGTTTGTGTAGCAGCCCCACAGGTTGGCGAATTGTCGATACCACTTTGACTGGGGAGGAAACGTCTGCCGGCCAAACTCGGCGCGGATGACAAACATGTCATTGACCAGGCTATCGCACGGTCCGGTATCGCCCGTGGCGTTATAGGTCGACACCACGCTATTGGCGCGGGCGACATAGCCATCGAGCATGTTGTATTTGGTCACGAGCCAACTGTGGATACTCTCCTCCTCGGCAGCCGAGAGGCCACCCGTGCCCGTGCCCCCGCCGGCATCGCCGTCCGTCGAGCCGCCACTCGAAGATCCACCGCCAGAGGCGGAGCCCGAACCGGAACCGCCGTCCGAACCCGCCGAACCGGTGCCAGAACCGGACCCGTCCGAGCCGCCGGGCTTACCCGCCTGCTGCGTATCCTGCTCCTTCTGCTGCTCAGCCTTGTTAATGACAGAAGCCACGCTGTTATTGGAAAGCTTCGTGATGATCTTGGTGTTGGTGAGCACGATGGTCTTGCCGTTTGCCAGCGTAACCTCGTTGTCCGATGTTTCGGGACTGTCCGCATCGTCGCCACCGAACACAACATGCGAGACCACGCTCGCCCACGCATATCCAGTTGTCGTTCCCAAGTCGCTTTTGGCCTTGCGCCCAATATGCAGCTCGCGCGCAGCATGCGCCTGCACCATGGACGGCACCGTCATACCATAAGCCGAAACACCGGCTATGACCAGCACGAGCGAGCAAGACAGCAGCCCATACGCCCGAGGCGCCAGGCCCAGCCGGCGTCGCATGCGCACCGTGGCGCCACGCTTTGTCTGAGTGCCCCCGGGCCGCATGCGTTCTCCTCCAACAAAAACACGCCGCTCAGGAGCGGCGCATTCTTTCATATCCATATTTGAGTGTATCAGCGAACCCAAAAGGTTGCGCAACGAATGGGAAAATACGAGGTGCAAGCAGACCCATCCACGCGATAAGCGGATGAAAAGCAGGTTTGTTGCACAACAAATGCATGAACGCGCGCTCGATTATGAGCGCCCCGTGCGGCAGACCGACGTGACATGCCGCGGAGCTGACACCGCCTAGATCGCGCGGCGGGCCTCGATAGCGCGGCCAAGCGTAAGCTCGTCGGCATACTCCAAGTCGCCGCCCACGGGAAGGCCGCTCGCAAGACGCGATACCTCAACGCCCAATGGCTTGATGGTACGAGCAAGGTAGCTCGCCGTGGTCTCGCCCTCAATGTTGGGGTTGGTGGCGATAATGACCTCGTGGATGTCCTCGTGGCCCAGGCGCGCCAGCAGCTCGCGAATGTGCAGCTGCTCGGGACCGATCTTGTCCATGGGGCTGATCACGCCGCCCAGCACATGGTACAGGCCATGGTAGCTGCCTGTGCGCTCAATCGCCTGGACGTCGCGCGGCTCGCCCACCACGCAAATGCGAGTGGTATCGCGCATCGGGTCCTGGCAGATGGAGCACTCGTCGGCCGTGGCGTAGTTAAAGCAACGGCTGCAAAAGTGGACCTCCTGCTTGACCTCCAGGATGGCCTCGGCCAGGCGGCGGGCCTCCTCGGCATCGGCCTCGAGCAGGTAATAGGCGATGCGCTGGGCCGACTTGGGACCAATGCCCGGCAGACGACCCAGCTCATCGAGCAGTTTTTGCAGACTGTGATTCGCACTCATATATATGCGTGTCTTAGAACGGCATGCCCGGGATGTTGAGGCCGCCGGTGATGGCGCCCATCTGCTTGTTGGCAAGCTCGTTGACGCCGCGAACGGCCTCGTTGACGGCAGCCATGATCATGTCCTGCAGCATATCGACGTCCTCGGGATCGAGAGCATCGGGATCGATGGTGAGGTTGACGAGCTCCATCTCGCCGTTAACGGTCACCTTGACCATGCCGCCGCCGGCAGAGGCGTCGACGGTCTGGGACTTGAGGTTCTCCTGCGCAGCGGCAAGCTGCTCCTGCATCTTGCGGGCCTGCTTCATCATCTGCTGCATGTTCATACCGGCCATAATGGCTCCTTTACGTGCGGCCGCACACCAAGCTGCAAGGGCAGCCGGGACGCGGCGGGGCTTTCAAACTCAAAAATCGTACCACGGCGCGAGGCCAGCAAGCGGGGCGGACACGCTACCTCAGTCGATATACATGTCCTGGAGTGCAAGCCGCACCCAAAGATTATGCAAAGTTGAATAATTCGCATCTGAATAATATTGAAAGCTAAATCTTGTGGAGCCGGAATCCAACATTTTATGCGTACCACTAAATGGCTAAATGCCGAACCGCTGCTCGAGGTGGCGCTCATGACGGCATGGTAAAATTTGATTGTCAAAGACAGCAATTTGGAGGTGCCCCATGAATGCCCCCGACGCGCTCCAAAACATCCGCTCAAAACACCCCGTTGCATAT
>CALGKS010000325.1 GCA_937930475.1 uncultured Collinsella sp.
CGGGAAATCGCAATCCTCGGCCCGAGGAAGTGCTGGCCTGTTCACCGTTTTTGCGTGAGCAGATTCGAAGCATTTGGCCCGATATCATCGTGACGCTCGGTAACCCCGCGACGCACTTTGTGCTTAAGACTGAGATCGGCATCACCAAGCTGCGCGGCAGGTTCCATCAGATGGGGCATTTTGTGGTGATGCCCACGTTCCATCCGGCGGCGGCGCTGCGTAATCCGGCGTGGCAGGAGCTGCTGGAGGAAGACTTTAAGATGCTGGGCGACTATCTGGAGCGGCATCCCGCGCCAGAGGGTGCCTCGGAATAATAAGGAGCATATATGTCCCTGGAGCGCCTGGGGGTAGGTATTTATAAAACGGCTTGCTCTGCCGATACGGAGCATTTTGGCGAGCTGGTTGCGCCGTGCCTGGAAGATGGTGATGTGCTGATCTTGACCGGCGGCCTCGGGGTGGGCAAAACCCACTTTACCAAGGGCGTTTCGCGTGGCCTGGGCGACGGCCATATGGTCACGAGCCCCACATTCGCACTCATGGCCGTTCATGACCAGGGGCGTATTCCGCTGTTCCACTTTGACCTGTACCGTCTGGAGCATGCTTACGAGCTCGAGGATACGGGCATTTTCGATGTACTGGGCTATGAAGGTGCCTGTCTGTTGGAGTGGGGCGAACAGTTCCAGGACGAACTGACAGACGAGTATCTTTCGGTAACGCTTAAGCGTGATGAGAACGATAGCGACGTGCGGACGATAACGCTCGAGGCGCACGGCGAGCGCGCAGCGGAGCTTTCCGATTTGATTGATAAGGCTGTACAAGATGAGCTTGCATAACGATTACGCGCTGGTGGTGGCGCTCGATACTTCGACCGATATGCTTGCCTGCGCGGCAAGCTGGATTGATGGGCAGACAGGCGAGGCGAAGCTGGTGAGTGGCGACCATATGTGTCGTCGCCATGCCAATGTGGAGCTCGTGAATACCGTCGACAGCGTGCTTGCTCAGGCTGGCATGGACCGTGTCGACGTGGGCAGTTACGTCGTCGGTCGCGGTCCCGGTTCGTTTACCGGCGTGCGTATCGGTATTTCCACCGCCAAGGGCTTGGCGCGCGGTGCCAACGTGCCACTGTTGGGTGTGTCGACGCTCGATGCCTGTGCATGGACCGCGTGGAAGGCTGGCGTGCGTGGCAAGCTCGGCATTCTGGCCGACGCCATGCGCGGTGAGGTGTATCCGGCTTTGTATGTGCTGAGCGACGAGGGCCCCGAGCGTCAGTTTGAGCGCGAGCACGTGGTCAAGGCTGCCGTGGCGCTTGATGAGTGGCGCCAAGCCGCGGACTGGGACCAGGTTCAGCTGACTGGCGACGGTCTCGTGCGCTATGGCAAGCTGCTGGGCGAGGATGAGGCCGCTCGCTGCGTAGAGCGCGACTTGTGGTGGCCTTCGGGCGAGGGTCTCCTCCTTGCGCATGCCGCGGGTGGCGGCGACCCGGCCCGCGTCCTGCCGATCTATACGCGCCTTTCTGACGCCGAGGAAAACGAGCGCAAACGCCTCGGTCTTGCCGAGAGCGCGCAGAGCGAAATTACGGGCGTCGCCGATGAGCTCGCCGGTCGCCATCTGCAATTCCGCCCCATGGGTGCGGCGGACGCCGAGGGTGCGAGTGCGCTGGAGGCCGCCTGCTTTGAAGGCGCTGGGCACGAGGCGTGGACGCCGGGCATGTTCCTGTCCGAGCTGGGCGAGGATGTTGCGGCGCCGCGCAGCTGGTGGGTGGCGCACGACGACGGTCAGCTGCTGGGGCTTGCCGGTGGCATGGTCGTAGACGGTGACGTACAGATTCTGGATGTTGCCGTCGACCCGAAGCATCGCCGCGAGGGTATTGCCCGCAAGCTGCTGTCGCATGTGAGCTACGATGCCCAGATGCTCGGCTGTACGACAGCATCGCTCGAGGTTGAGGATGGCAACGAGGGCGCTATTGCGCTCTATGCCTCCCTGGGCTTTACCGAGGCGGGCTGCCGTCGCGGTTACTACGGTGTTGGCAAAGATGCCATCGTCATGACGGCGCCGCTGCCCTTGGTGCTCCCGGTCGACAACGCTTCGCCGGAGCCGACGGCGGCTGAGCAGCGTGTATGGCCGCTGCCTGCACCCGAGCGCACCGTTGAGGAACGCGCCGAAATTGAGCGCCGCCGCCTGGTGCTTGCCATC
>CALGKS010000326.1 GCA_937930475.1 uncultured Collinsella sp.
GCGCCAGATAGTTGACAAAGGCGTCGGACAGGTAGCCGGCGTCGCGGTACTCCTCCACCGAGGTAGCGCCGTGGCGCTTAGAGAGCTTTTTGCCGTCGGCACCCAAGATCATGGAGATGTGGGCGAACGTAGGCACGGGGGCGCCGAGGGCCTCGTAGACCATGACCTGGCGCGGGGTGTTGGACAGATGGTCGTCACCGCGGATGACGTGGGTGATCTTCATCATGGCGTCGTCGACGACGGTCGCGAAGTTGTACGTGGGCGTGCCATCGGAGCGGAAGATGACGAAGTCGTCGAGCTCCTTGGCGTCGAAGGTCACCTCGCCGTGGACGGCGTCGTGGATGACGACGTCACCGCGGCCCTCGGGCACCTTGATGCGCAGGACGTAGGACTCGCCGGCCTCGATGCGGCGGCGGGCCTCCTCGGGATCAAGATCGCGGCAGCGGCGCTGATAGCCCTGGAAGGGATCCTTGCGCTCCTGGGCGGCCTTTCGATCGGCGTCGAGCTGTTCCTTGGTGCAGAAGCAGGGATAGGCCTTGCCCTCGTCCCAGAGCTTCTGGGCGGCCTGCTTGTACAGGTCCAGGCGCTCGGTCTGTGCGTAGGGGCCGTAATCGCCGCCCACCTCGGGACCCTCGTCCCAGTCCAAGCCCAGCCAACGCATGGCGCGCAGGATAATCTGCGTGTTCTCGTCGGTGGAACGGGTGGGGTCGGTGTCGTCGATGCGCAGGATGAACGTGCCGCCGTTTGCACGGGCGAAAGCCCAGTTATAGATAGCGGTGCGGGCGCCGCCGATGTGCAGCTTGCCCGTCGGTGAGGGTGCAAAGCGGACGCGAACGTCTGATGCCATGGAAATCTCCTCGATTGCAGGATGGATGTCTAACCGCATCAGTATAAAGCAACAAAGCAACCTCCGCACAAAGGGCACCGACCCAGTTATTTAATTAAGTCTGTCCCCAATGAGCACCCGGCTGATCATTTAAGTCTGTCCCCAATGAGTAGGTGCGGAGAGGGTGTGAATATTCGATTAACGCGATATGATGTGCCCTTGCATAGAGAGCCCGGCGGAATGGTAACGGTCGCCGGGACACGTTTTTTGAAAGGACAATGATGTCAGAAGAACTTCGTTCCATCCCTCCCCAACACGGGTCCTTTGTATTTACGTCGGAGTCGGTGACCGAAGGTCATCCCGATAAGATCGCTGACCAGATCAGCGACGCCGTCCTCGACGCAATCCTCGCTAAAGAAATAGAGCTGCAGGAGCAGGGCTACATTGCGCCCAACGGCGTGCCCGCCAACGTTGAGAACGTTCGCTGCGCCTGCGAGACCCTCGTGACCACCGGCACCGTCATCGTTGCCGGCGAGATCCGCACCCAGGCCTACGTCGACGTGCAGGAGATTGCCCGTGGCGTTATCCGCCGCATTGGCTACAACCGTGCAAAGTTCGGTTTTGACTGCGATACCTGCGGCGTTATGAGCCTCATCCACGAGCAGTCGCCCGATATCGCCCAGGGCGTCGACGAGTCCTTCGAGACCCAGACCGGCGCCACCACCGACCCGATCGACCTGATCGGCGCCGGCGACCAGGGCATGATGTTTGGCTATGCCTCCAACGAGACCAAGACCCTCATGCCCATGCCGCACTACCTGGCGAGCCGCCTGGCCGAGCGCCTGGCCGCCGTGCGCCACGACGGAACCCTGCCCTACCTGCGCCCCGACGGCAAGACCCAGGTCACGGTGCGCTACGAGGACAGCAAGCCCGTCGAGGTCACGACCATCGTCATCTCCACGCAGCACGCCGCCGAGATCGAGGACATGGGCAAGATCAAGGACGACCTCATCGAGCACGTCATCACTCCTGTCATGGCTGCCGAGAACATGCCGTGGGACAACGCCGACATCTATGTGAACCCCACCGGCCGCTTTGTCGTGGGCGGCCCCATGGGCGACACGGGCCTCACCGGCCGCAAGATCATCGTCGACACCTACGGCGGCTACGGCCGTCACGGCGGCGGCGCCTTTAGCGGCAAGGACTGCACCAAGGTCGACCGCTCCGCCGCATACGCCGCGCGCTGGGTCGCCAAGAACGTGGTGGCAGCCGGTCTGGCCGACCGCTGCGAGGTCGAGCTGGCCTACGCCATCGGCGTGTCCAAGCCACTGTCTATCATGGTCGACACCTTCGGCACCGCGCATGTTGCCGAGGACAAGATCGTCGAGGCCGTCGAGAAGACCTTCGACCTACGCCCGGGCGCGATCATCCGTGACCTGGACCTGCGTCGACCGATCTACGAGAAGACGGCAGCCTACGGCCACTTTGGCCGCGAAGACGCCGACTTCACCTGGGAGAAGACCGATCGAGTCAAAGAACTCAAAGCGGCCTGCGGCCTGTAAGCTAGCGAGAAAAGCTACAGCCAAATAACAACACACCAAAAGAAGTACCGGCTCCAACCGGTACTTCTTTTTTATTAATCCGGTGGTGAAGATATTTCGATATGAGCCCACGCTGCGTCACCAGCTAATGAATTTTGCAGCATGCGCACTTCTACCATGTATCCTTAGTCCCGAGGGGCGGGGCATAAGGTCGATCGCGAGTTCCGCACGAGCCGGAGAGCACTTAATGTGCTCTCCGTGCGAGCAGGACTGTCCGAGCAGGCGACCTTATGCCCCGCCCCTCGGGACGACGGAACAGACCAAAGGAGCAGCCATGGCAGGCAAGCCGCAAACACTAGCTACGACCTCGGCATTCGAGATCTTGGGGCCCGTCATGGTCGGCCCCAGCTCATCGCATACCGCCGGCGCCCTGCGGTGCGCACAGGTGGCCGCCAGCCTGCTCGAGGGCCGCATCACCAAGGTCACCTTTGGCCTGTGGAACTCCTTCGCCCACACCTACCGCGGCCACGGCACCGACCGCGCGCTCGTCGCGGGCATCCTGGGCCTCGACACCGACGACGAGAATATCAAGCAGGCCTTCGACCTCGCACGCGAGCAGGGCCTCGACTTCCACTTTGACATCAAGGGCGACGACGCCTCCATCCACCCCAACACCGTCGACATCGACATGGTCGACGATACGGGCGCCACGGCGCAGGTCCGCGGTGAGAGCCTGGGCGGCGGCAAGATGCGCATCAGCCGCATCAACGGCGTCGGCGTCGACATCTCGGGCATGTACTCCACACTCTTCGTGGCGCACTACGACGTCCCCGGCGTGCTCGCCGCGCTTACGAACCTGCTCGCCTACGCACACGTCAACATTGCCTTCTGCCGTACCTACCGCACCGAGGTGGGCGGCCAGGCCTACTCCGTCTTTGAGACCGACGGCACACCCGACGACACCGTCATCCCCATGCTGCGCAAACTCGACAACGTCGGCTACGCCACCTTTATTGAGCTCCCCGGCTCGGCATCATCGCTCTCCCCCGGCGTCTCGGCCAAGGAGGTCTTCGACGACGGCGAGCAACTGCTCGACGCATGCGAGGAGCTGGGACTCAGCATCGGCGCCGTCATGGCCGATGCCACCGGCCGCAACGATTTGAGCGCAAGCCTCATGGGCGCCGTACAGACCGAAGCCGTGGCCCGCGCTATGGCCGTACTCGAGCGCTCCGCCACCATGGGCGTGATCGTCGCGGCCCCCACGGCAGGCTCCGCGGGCGTCGTGC
>CALGKS010000327.1 GCA_937930475.1 uncultured Collinsella sp.
CAAGCCCAAGAAGTACGTGCTCGAGATGTTCCCGTATCCGTCGGGCGACCTGCACATGGGCCACGCGCGCAACTACACCATCGGCGATGCCATGGCCCGTCAGGCCCGCATGCGCGGCTACGACGTGCTGCATCCCATCGGCTTCGATGCCTTTGGCCTGCCCGCCGAGAACGCCGCCATCAAGCACAACACGCAGGCTGCCGCTTGGACGTACAAGAACATGGACCAGGCGCTGGCCACGATGAAGCGCATGGGCTTCTCCTACGATCTGGATCGCATGGTCAAGACCTGCAGCCCCGACTACTATCGCTGGGGCCAGTGGATCTTTGAGAAGATGTGGGAAAAGGGCCTGGTCTACCGTAAGAAGAACCCGGTCAACTGGTGCCCCACCTGCAAGACCGTTCTGGCCAACGAGCAGGTGACCGAGGGCAAGTGCTGGCGTTGCGGCACCGAGCCCGAGAAGCGCGACCTGGAGCAGTGGTACTTCAAGATTACTGAGTACTCCCAGGAGCTGCTTGACGATCTGGAGAAGCTCCCCGGCTGGCCCGAGCGCGTTAAGCAGATGCAGGCCAACTGGATCGGCCGCTCCGAGGGCGCCGAGGTCGACTTTACCCTGTGCGATCAGGATGGCGAGCCCATCGAGGGCGACGAGGGCAAGATCACCGTCTTCACCACCCGCGCCGACACGCTCTTCGGCGTCTCCTTCTTTGTCCTGGCTCCCGAGTACGCCCGTCTGCACGAGCTCGTCGAGGGCACGGAGTACGAGGAGGCCGTCACCAAGATCGTCGAGGACTCCAAGCATATCTCTGCCGTCGAGCGTGCCCAGGGCACCCTCGAGAAGCATGGCGCCTTTACGGGTCGCTATGTCGTGAACCCCGTCAACGGCGAGAAGGTCCCCGTGTGGGTCGCCGACTACGTCGTGGCCGACTACGGCACCGGCGCCGTCATGGCTGTTCCCTGCGGCGACCAGCGCGACTTTGAGTTCGCTCGCAAGTACGACCTGCCCATCGTGCCGATCATCCTGGACGATGACGACCGCGCTGCCGTCGAGGCCAGCGGCGAGACCATCGATACCTTCCATGCCGAGACCGTCGACTGGGATTGCGCCCACGCTGCCGAGGGCACGCTTGTCCAGTCGGGCAAGTACACCGGCATGCGTGGCGGCAAGCACTCCGAGGGCGAGGCTGCGATCGTGGCCGACCTCGAGGCCATGGGCTGCGGCCGTCGCAAGGT
Organism: uncultured Collinsella sp.; assembly: GCA_937930475.1. Lineage (GTDB taxonomy): Bacteria > Actinomycetota > Coriobacteriia > Coriobacteriales > Coriobacteriaceae > Collinsella. The sequence continues at coordinate 1,234 of CALGKS010000327.1, forward strand.
CGAGTTCCGCCTGCGCGACTGGCTCATCTCCCGCCAGCGTTATTGGGGCAACCCCATCCCGGCTATCCACTGCGAGCACTGCGGCATCGTGCCCGTGCCCGAGGATCAGCTGCCGGTGACGCTTCCCGAGAACCTGGACCTGGGTGCCGGCGAGACCCTCGCCGAGTGCAAGGAATTCTACGAGACCACCTGCCCGGTCTGCGGCCGTCCGGCCAAGCGCGAGACCGATACCATGGACACCTTCACCTGCTCCAGCTGGTATTACCTGCGCTATACCGATCCGCACAACACCGAGCTGCCCTTCTCCCGTGAGGCCGCCGACCGTTGGATGCCCGTCGATAACTACATCGGCGGCATTGAGCACGCCATTTTGCACCTGCTCTACAGCCGCTTCTTTACCAAGGCGCTGCGCGACTTGGGCCTGCTGAGCGTGGACGAGCCCTTCACCAACCTGCTGTGCCAGGGCATGGTCAAGGACGAGAACGGCGACACCATGTCCAAGTCCAAGGGCAACGTCGTGCCCCCGAGCTCGGTCATCGAGCCCTACGGCGCCGACACCATGCGTCTGGCGATCCTGTTTATCGCCCCGCCCGAGAAGGACTTCGACTGGGATCCCAAGGCCGTCGAGGGCGCCAACCGCTTCATTAAGCGCGCCTGGCGTATCGTGTGGCAGCTCGTCCAGTCCGGAGACGCCAACGTGGCCTTTGACAAGTCCGCGCTCGACGAGGTCGCGATGAAGCTCTATCGCGAGCGTCATCGCACCATCGCCAAGTGCACCGAGGACTTTGACCGCGGTCAGTTCAACACCGCGATCTCTGCCGTCATGGAGCTCGTCAACGCCGCGAGCGCCTACCTCAACGCTACTGAGGGCGCTGACCGCGACAAGGCCCTGTGCTACGGCGTGGCTAAGGATATCGTGAGCGTCCTTGCTCCCATCTGCCCGTTCTGGGCCGACGAGCTGTGGCACGAGGCACTCGGCTGCGAGGGCAATGCCTACACCGCCGCGTGGCCCGAGTTCGACCTGGCCGAGTCCATCGAGGACACGGTGCAGATCGTCGTACAGGTGCTCGGCAAGGTTCGCGGCCGCATCGACGTCGCCCGCGACGCCTCCAACGAGGAGATGCAGGCTGCCGCCGAGGAAGCCGTTGCCAAGTGGCTTGAGGGCAAGACGGTCGTCAAGGCCATCTGCGTGCCTGGCAAGCTGGTCAACCTGGTGGTCAAGTAAGCGCTGCGCGCATAGCTGACATCAAAAAGCGAGGGACGATTCCGCAGGGAGTCGCCCCTCTTTTTGGTTACGGATACTTGCGACAACACCCAATTATCCATTTCTTGTGGAGAACCTGTGCTCACGCTGACCTGCGGGTTTGTGTTGTGGTTGCACGTTTGTGCAGGTATTGGTATAGTTTGCTTGCAAATGAAGTTGTAATTGAAAGAAGTGGGGTTTCGGCCCCGCTTCTTTTTTGTATGGATGGAGGTGCCGCAATGGTCAAGACCAAGACCGAGCAGGCGATCATCGACGCGCTCGAGGCCGTTGCTCCCCAGCACGATGTCGACATCGTCGACGTTGAGCTCGTGGGTGCCACCAAGGCCCCCTGCGTGCGTGTGCGTATCGAGGGTGCCGAGGGTCAGAGCCTGTCGCTCAATGATGTCACGGCCAACACCAAATGGGTCGGCGATGTGATTGAGGAGCTCGACCCCATTTCTTCGAGCTATACGCTCGAGGTGTCGAGCCCGGGCATGGCGCGCCCACTGCGCCGCCCGAGTGACTTTGCCCGCTTTGTGGGCGAGAACTGCGAGCTCACCTCCACCGCCACCGAGGGCCGTCGCAAGTACGCCGGCAAGATTGCCGCCGCCACCGAGACGAACGTGACCCTCGAGCTCGAGGACGGCGAGTCCGTTACCCTCGATTTCTCTGATGTTAAAAAGTGCAAGTTGAAGCCCACCTATGACTTCAAGCCCGCGAAGGAAGGAAAGTAAGATGGCAGCATCCGACATGATGTCCGCCCTGATGGAGCTTTGCCAGGAGAAGCACATCGACCAGCTCTACCTGATCGACCGCCTGGAGCAGTCGCTCGCCAAGAGCTATGCCGAGATCCTGCATCTTGAGTGGGGCGCCAAGGTGACCATCGACCGCACCACCGGCAAGATCTACGTCTACCGCCTGGAGCCGATCGACGATTCCATGGACGAGGAGGGCAACTTCACCGAGTTCGAGGAGATCGACGTCACCCCCAAGAACACGAGCCGCATCGCCGCCCAGCACGCCAAGGCCGAGATCAACGCCATCGTGCGCAACTCCGCCCGCGAGCAGATCTACGAGGAGTTCTCCGGCCGCATCGGTGATCTCATCAGCGGTACCGTGCTTCAGTCCACGCCCGACTTCACGATCGTCAAGATTCGCGAGGGCGTCGAGGCCGAG
>CALGKS010000328.1 GCA_937930475.1 uncultured Collinsella sp.
GCTTCTGGCCGTCGCGCTCCCAAGAGCTGTAGCGCAGCTTGCCCTCGATCGCGACCTTCATCCCCTTGGCGAGGAAACGGCCAACGGCCTCGGCGCGGTTGCCGAACATCGTGCAGTCGACGAAGTTGGGGTAGTCCTCCCACTCGCCGGTCTGCGCGTTGCGGCGGCGGTCGTTTACCGCCACGCCAAAGGACAGGACCTGCGTGCCGCCGGCGGTGGCGCGAAGCTCGGGGTCGCGGGTGAGGTTGCCGCTGATGTTCACTCGGTTGATGCTCACTGCCCGTCCTCCTTTGCGGTCATGCAGCCCTTGATGGCATCGACGAGGCGCGGCCCCTGCATGTAGCCCAGGCCGCTCACGCGGTGGCCGTCGCGGATATGGCACACCTCGACGATCTTCTGCGCCGTGACCGGGCCGATGCCCGGGAATGAGCGGGCGAACTCCTCGACCTTGAGCCTCTGCGCGATGGGCGCCTCGATGGCCGTCTCGGGCGGGATGTTCCCCGCCTTGCACGCCGCCTTGAACGCGGCGCGCTCGCGGCGCGTGTGGATGGCCTTCGCCATCGCCTCCTTGCGCTGCTCCGGCGTTCGGAGCGGCGGCAGGTTCTTCTCCATGTCCTACATCCTCTCTACGTGTCCGTGAATGCCGTTCTCGACCATGACGGCCCTCACGCGGCGCAGCTCGTCCGCCGTGGCGCACTCGATGACCACGCGGTAGCCCCTCTGCGGTGCCGAGGGCGCCTCCTCGGCCACTTCCGGTTCGGGGCGCGACGGGACCACCCGCACGCACCTCGGCCCGCCAAAGGGGTCCTCAGGCTCGGGCTCGGGATGCTCGGCGGGCGCCGGCTCGGGGTCGAGCGGCAGCGGCTCGGGCTCCGGCTCGGGCTGGGGCGCCGTCGCCTGCTCGTAGGTCGACACGAGCGCGGCGGCCTTGGCGACCTCCTCGCGGTGCGCGGCGACAGCCGCCGCCACCTCGCCCGAGTCCATCGGCAGCGTCCTCGTCCACCACGCCACGGCCCATGCCTTCTCGGACTCGTCCGCGTAGTCGAGCCCGTTGACGAACTTGAACTGGTGCAGCAGCTCGCCCACGCGGCGCTCGATGATGTTCTTCGCCTTGACCTCGCCGAAGCTCGCGTTGAGCCACTTGTCGTCGGCGATGCGCTCGTAGGGCACCAAAGGTCCCATCTCGCCCGCGAGGTCGTAGTAGTGGCCCTTGAGCTCGGCGAGGCGGCGCTGCCTGCACTCGCCGTCGTAGCGGTCGATTTCGACCTTGTACTCATCGGAGAGCGCGTCGATGGGCGCCGTGATCTCGCCGATGGTCTTGTCGAACGTCTTGAGCAGGTCGCTGTACTTCTTCTTCGCGGCCTTTCGCTGCGCCTCGATGGGCTTCTTCACGTCGTTGACCGCCGTGCGGTACCTCTTCGCCGCCTTGAAGTCCTCGTCCCTCTCGATGCGCTTGACGTCACGGTAGTCCGCCAGCTTCTCGTCGACGTTCCTCTTGAGCCGCGCCAGCTTGTCCTCGAGCGTGTCGTCGATGGCGAGCGACGCCACCAGCGTGTCGAAGTCCTCCTCGAGCGGCACGGCCTCGACCGCCAAAACCTCGTCTGCCATTAGAAGCCTCCCAGCAGGTCGTCGTCGGTCGCATACTCGGCGGGCGCGGGCTCATAGACGGGCGCGGGCTCCGGCTCGGGGATGGCGGGCTCGGGCTGCGCTTTGCGCGCCGCGATCTCCTCCTCCATCCAAGAGGCCGCGCGGCGCGCCTGCATGAGCGTCATGTCGTGCATGTTGCCCGACGAGCAGCCCACGGCGGCGCAGATGGCAGCCATGGCCCCGGCGCTGTCGAGCCCAGTCGCCGCCATGAACGGCCTGAACAGGTCGCGCACGGGCTGCAGGTCGGCCACGGGCTCGACGCTCTCGGCCTCGACGGCCTGAGTGCCGGCGTGCATGTCGCGTTCGACCTTCTGGTCCATCTCCTCGCCCGTGTACATCCCGCCGAACTCGTCGGGGTAGGCCAGGCGCCACGCGCCGGCCTTGGCGCACTTCTCGATCATGACGCCCGGCATCTTCGCCCAGTTGCTCTTGCCTGTGCTGTAGTCGGTGAGCGCCAGCTCCACGTAGGCCGGCTCCTTGCCGTCCTTGAACTGCACCTCGGCCCAGCCGCCGAGCAGCTGCTCGCCAACCTGCTTGTAGACGGCGCTGCCGCGCTTCTTGACGATCTGCCCCTCGCGCATCACCACGACGCCGCTCTTGATGCCGCCGTAGCTCTCCTGACGGTTGGCGCGGCGGTTGAACACCTGATAGCTCGTGATGATGCTCGCCGGGGCGTCCCTGTACTTCACCAGGTAGACCTCCTTGGTGAAGGGGTTCAGGTGCTGGCGGTTGCACAACTCGATGCACAGCGCCAGTTCGCTTTCGGTCGCGTTCGGGCACAGGCGCTCGCGGATGTCCTGCGAGGTGAACTTGACGGGCATGCCCGCATCGTCCTTGAACTCGATAATCTCGTTATTCATCGACGCTCACCTCGTATCCGTAGAGCTTTGAGATGGTGGCGACGGCGCCGCTCTCGGCGTAGACGTCCTCGCATTCCTTGCCGTACGCGATGATGACGGCCAGGAAGTCGCGGTCGATCTCGATGGGCTCTTCGTCCATCAGCGCGGGCGCGATCGCCATGCCGTAGGCGACGCCGCGCAGCACCGCGGGGTCGACGTCCTTCTCGAGCGCCTCGGCGTTGAGCTCCGTGTTGATGAGGACGTTGCCCACGGCCTGCCTCATGAGCTCCTTGAATACCTTCCGTTTCATTACATTTCCTCCGTTTCGTCTTTGCGCCCGGACCACCCGGGCGCGATCGATATGTCCATGCGCTCGGCCTGCCCGCGCACCCTGGGGTGCTTTACCACGTGCAGGTCGACCACTTGCGCGTCGTCGGCCCAGACGAGCCCGTTGAGGGCGTCCATGACCAGCTTGCCCTCGTTGTCGGAGTCGGGCTTGTACGTGTCCGGCTCCGAGCTGACGCTCTTGGGCCTGCTCTCCGGCAGCGGCCGGTAGGCCAGGGACTTGATGCCCGCCTCGGCCATCGTCTCCGCACACGCCGCCGCGATGGCCCGCTCGGCCCTCACGGTCTCGGTCGGCGTGTACATCCGTGCGTGGCGCCGGTCGAGCCTGTGGCGCTGCTTGCCCTTCGCGAACGTGACGGTGAACTCGATGCGGGCCGTCATGCCGGCACCGCCCCGAACAGGGCGAGCACGGCCCACAGCACCGCCGGCATCACCACGTAGTCGATGAGCCATGCGCCCGCGATGAACGCGGCCGCGGCCCCGACCGTCCTAAGCAGCCTCGATGCCATGCGTTCCCTCCTCGATCCACTGCTCCACCCATTCCGGGCGCACCATGCGCCCCACCTTGCGCCCCTCGGGCAGCTGCGAGCGCAGGCGGCACGCCTTGCACTCGATGCGCAGCGTGTCGTACGGCACCCCCGTCACCCTCGACGCCTCGCGCAGCGTGTACATCAGCTTGTGCCTGATGCCAAGCTCGTCGGCCATCTGCTGGAACGTTTTGGCTCTGCTAGAATCCATGAGTGACCTCCTTTCAGGTCTGGAGCCGTCCCCGCTTTCCACGCCGGGCGGCTCTTTTTTGTTGCTTGCTTTCGGGGCCTCGCCCCCGGCACGGCACCGGTAGGGAACGTCCCCGCGGATGGTTATGGAGAGCCGCGGGGCAACGGTGCCGCCCCGGGGATGGGGCCCACGGGTTGCCTGAGCGGCAACACCCGTGTCGACGCGTTATTCGCGCGCTAGGCTTCGTGCCATGATTCGTAGACAGCCGACATATCGCCCGAAGCACGTCCGACCAGCGGGCCCCCTACTCGTGCGGCTCGTCGACTGGGTCGAGCGGCACCCTCGCATCAGCGCCGCGATCGTCCTTGCCGGGTTCATCAACGACGCCTGCGACCTGCTTGGGCGCGTCGTCGATCTCGCGATGCTTCTCATGAAGCTCGCGGGTGTGCTCTAGCACGAAAGCGAGCGCGAGAACGTCGAGGAAGACCCGGACGGCCGCATGGATAAGGTTCAACATCCCTACTCGCCGCCCTTGAGGTGGAACCGCGTCCACTCGCCCGCGCCGATGCCGACCTCCACCGGCTGGATGTCAGGGTCGATGGCGTCGGCGGTGTTCATCACCACCGTGCGCTGGACGTAGGCCATGACCGCCTCGCCGCGCAGTAGATCGTCCAGGCGCCCGCGGGCGTCGAGGAACGACTCGAAGGCCTCGTGGTGCCAGCCGCCGCCGTCGTCGCACCAGCAGACGATGGCCTCGATGCCCGAGAAGCCGCGCGGGCACTCGATCTCGAAGGACTTCCCGCGGCCGTGCCTGATGTACTCCCTCTCGGTGTTCATTACTTCCTCCGTCTCCCGGCCTTCCAGCCGTTCAGATACATTTCCTCGGCGCTCAGGACCGCGGTCACGAACGCCAACGCGAAGCCGACCAGAAGCGCTATCCTCGAACGCAGGGCGATACCCGCAACGACGACCCCGAGCGAGAGGACAGACGCGATGAGCAACCCCTTCGAGAACGCATCGGAGCGCTTCAGCGCCCTGATAGAACAGGCGAGCGACTTCCTAGAGGACATCGAGGACACCCCCGCCCAGCGCGTCATGGGCACTGAGACCGTCGAGGCCGAGCCGCTCAGGCTCCTGCGCGAGGCGATAGAGCTGAACCGCGCCCAGCTTGAGGCCTTCCGCGAGTACTCCCGCAGGTACGATGACGAGCTCGCGGAACAGCGACGGAATGCCGCCGTGCAGGCGGAGCAGTCGAGGAAGGTGAACATCCTCAGCCTCGCCATCGCGGTGCTCTCGCTGGTCTTCGCGATAGCCGCCGTCTTCGCCCCCTACATCTGGCCGCAGCCCTAGCAGTTCGTCCCTCATGTCTTCCTCCCTAGAGCTCGAAGTCGCTGAAGTCGCGGGGCTGCTCGTCGGCGGCCTCGACGGTGATGGTCTCGGGCAGGTTCCAGCCGCCCAGCTCGATCTCGGTGAAGTTCTCGTTCATGGTTCTCTCCGTTTCGTATTAGGGAACTTTAATTTCCCTTGATTGGTAAATAAAAATCTTCGACTTTGCAGTCGAGATAGTTGGCGAGCATGACAGCCGTGGGAAGTTTCATCTGGGACGGGTCTTTCTCATACGCTCGATACGTCTGAACCGTCACACCCAAAGCGGCAGCTATTGACTCCTGATTGAATTTCGCCGCCTCTTCAATAAACGGCTTCTGTCGGCTCTCTCGGATTGCCTTGAGCTCTTTCATCTGACCTCCTCCCTTTCGTTGACCTAATAGTACTTTATTTTCCCTAGCATGGCAATTACTTTTCTCTAGTTTGGGAAATTATTTTTCTGTAGCATGGAAAACTAAGGAGGTAGATGGTTATGGAGTTCTCTACCAGATTGAAGCGGATACGCTTAGATTCAGGCCTTACTCAGGCAGAACTTGCCGACAAGCTCGGAATAACAAACAGGGCTGTAGGTGCCTGGGAAAGCGGCAGATCAAAGCCGCGCCTCGACAAAATGAAGGAACTTGCAGTTCTGTTCGACACGACGGTCGCCGACCTCATGGGCGAGGATGCCTCCGAGGCCGCGATCAGCGGCGCGTCGCGCATGGTGCCCCTGCTGGGCTTCGCGCACATGGGCGAGCCGTGCGACGAGGGCAGCCTAGCCGACGAGGTCGAGGTGCCCGCCTCCATCGCCGAGGCCCACCCGCGCGGGTTCATGGTCCACGCCCAGGGCGGCTGCATGGACAACCGGTTCCCCCACGACGCCCTCCTGCTGGTCGACCCCGACATGGAGCCGGCCAACGGCCAGCCGGTGCTCGCCGAGACGTCTGACTACGGCGCCGTCGTGCGCAACTACACCCGGGGCCGCTCCACGGTCATGCTCACGGCCGACAGCCACAGCGGCGAGTACGACGACATCCTCGCCGGGCCGGACGACCCGCCGGTCACGTGCAAGGGCCGCGTGGTCTGGTACATGGGCGAGCGGGACGAGAGGGGCTAGAGCGTGGAGCGCGCGACCTACAACGTCTACTGCGACGAGAGCTGCGTCACCTCCTCGGCCTCGGACGACTTCATGGCCATAGGCGGGATAATGTGCCCACTTGACCGTAAGCGTGAGATCGTGAGGAAGGTGGACCTGCTCAGGGCCTACTACAACGTGCAGGGTGAGTTCGGGTGGAAGACGGTATGCCCGTCGAGGCTCCCCTTCTTCCAGGCACTGGTCGACCTCTTCTTCTCGGACCCCGGGCTCAGGTTCCGCGCGGTCGTCGTCAGCAGGCGCGAGACGAACTTCGAGAACACCGAGGAGATGTTCCAGAAGGTCTACTACCAGGTGTTCAACAACTGGCTCGACCGGAGGGACTCATACCGCCTGTTCATCGACCGCCGAATCGACGAGCGCGACAGGGTCGACACGCTGAGGAGGTGCCTGATAGACACCTTCCAGTTCGGCGATGCGGTCCGCTTCGTCGAGGAGGTCGAATCTCACGAGAACGACCTGATTCAGCTGGCGGACCTGTTCATCGGGGCGCTTGCGGCTTCGAGGAACGGGCACCTGCAGGTCGAGGGGGCGAGCGGCGCCAAGCTTCAAATCTGCAGAGACATCTGCCGAAATCTCGGGATCAGCACCCTCGCGAGCTACGAGACGTGGCCCTCCGAGCAGAAATTCAATGTATTCCATTTTCGCGGCCGTAGGAACATGTGATGGCTATGGGGTACTCCATCGACCAGAACGGTCATCTCGACCTATCGCGATATTTTTTGGGTTTTGGCTATGACATGTTTCAAGTGCGAGACGTCTCACACGACTATTTCTTTGCCGAACTCACAAGGCCGCTTTATTGGAACGGGTTGCCGGTGATAGGACTGAACAGCGAAGCGAAGTGGCGGCATCTGATTTGCGTCCACGGACGCGACGGGCTCCCCTTGAACCCGATAACGGACATCGAGCTTGAAAGAGTGAAGCGACTTCCGCTCATTCCAAAGGTTCTAGATAGACGATTCGACCTCGATATTTTCCGCCAGACGAACAAGCGAGGCAAGGAGGACAGCATAAGCGTGGTGGCAACCGGCCCAGACATTAACTACCTCGTCACCCTCGGCGCTCTTCCCGGGAAGTACATTTTCCGAAGCGCTTACCCCGCCGGAAGCAAGTACGTAGGAAAGATATGGGACAGGGTGAATCGCCCGGAGAGATACCGGAAAGACGGAATCACCCAGCTAGTCGAAAGATATAGGAAATGAAAAAAGGAAAACCCCGGATTTCGGGCCCCGAGGTGCGGCCAGGTCCTGAGCTTTAAGCAAAGGGCTCGGCCTTATTATGCCTCAGCGGCAGAAAAAGTAAACCGAACAAGTTATGGAGATTGGAGACAGCGGAGGGAAAAGCAGGAGGCGCTGTTTGGGCGCCTCCAGAGGACTCCATCACACACACGGTGGATGAGCTATCCCGATTATCGCCCCATCGCGGCGAAATTCCAAGCGTCTACATCTAGGGAGGTGATGCCCATGAAAGCAAAAAATCTCGGGACCGCAGGCTGATGCCGCTGCCCCGAGACTAAGGAGACGGCCCCTGCACTTTGGAACGTGAGACGGGGCCGTGGTCAGAACCGGGCGAAACGGAGAATAAGCCCGCGATCTGAACGGATCTGATTATATGACAAAGAAGCAGCGCCGCCGCGTCTGGGGCTCCGTGACCGAGATGAGGCGCGGCAAGAAGTACGTCCTGCGCTGGATGCAGAACACGCCGCAGGGCCGCAGGCGCAAGACCAAGACCGTGTACGGCACCTACCGCGAGGCGTGCGCGGAGCTCGACCGCATCCACGTCGAGCACGCCGACGACGCCCCCGTGCCCACCATAGCCAAGGCCTACGAGACGTGGCTCGTCCCCAAGATGGCCGCGCAGGTCGAGGCGGGGACGCTCGCCCCCAACACCCGCGACCTCGTGTTGCGCTCATGGAGAAACTACGTCGGCCCCCGATGGGGACAGGCGCCCGTCGACCAGCTCCGCGCGGTCGAGCTTCAGGCATGGCTGCT
>CALGKS010000329.1 GCA_937930475.1 uncultured Collinsella sp.
ACACCGGAATGCGGCGTTTGCGCGCTTCGTCCATCAGGCCCTCGCGACGCAGCTTTTCGGCCAACTGAGCCACTTGTTGACGCAGCAGGCCCTCCCCCGCCAGCGAGAATGAGCGAGCGACAAAGCTCATGCGACCCGTAGGCTTGTAGAGATTGAAGCTGCCCTTAAAGCTCACCTGCATGCCGTCGCGCAGATCGAACGTGCGCTTGAGATAGGCGCCCTTCCAGATGATGCAGTCAACGGCGGCCGAATCGTCCTTAATCTGGAAGTAGCAGTGGCCGCTTCGGGCATTGGGGCCACGGAAGCCCGTGACCTCGCCCAGGACGCTCAGCTGCGGAATGGCATCGAGCGCACCGGCGGCGATCTCCACCGCTTGGCTCACGCTGAGCTCTTTGCGCTCTTGCTCGTCCGATCCGTCGAACTCGGCGGAAACGGTATTGCCGGTCAGATTCCAGCCTGCCACGCAGCCTCCTTTCGTCATCGTGCACATGGGCTCCGGCCCTGCGCAAATTCAAGTCCAACACATAGTACAGCGCCGCAGGGACACGAATCCCCGCGGCGCCTGCCTGTCCTATTTGTTATCGGTTGGAATTTCTGTTGTAGCGAGCCATAAGGTAGAGCAGTTGAATGATCGAAGTGAGCGCTGCGGCCACATAGGTAAGCGCGGCTGCCGTCAGCACCTTCTTGGCGCCGTTGACCTGCTTGGAACTCATGCCCGACTGCTCGATATACGCCACGGCGCGGCGACTGGCATCGATCTCGACCGGCAGCGTAACCAGCTGGAACAACACGCTAAACGAGAAGAAGACCAGCGCTAGGGTCGTGAGTCCCGCAATGTTCATGAACAGGCCCATGAGCAGCACGATCGTCCAGGTGTTTTGGGTAAAGTTGACGACGGGGACCAAAGCGGTACGTACCTTCATCATGGCATAACCACTTTGACGCTGGGCGGCATGGCCCGCCTCGTGGCAGGCGACGGCAACGCTTGCGACCGACCCGCCCGAACGGTTGGCATCCGACAGATACAGGTTGTTATCCTGCGGGTTGTAGTGGTCGGTGAGCTCGCCAGCGACGCCCTTGATGCCCACGGCGCTACAACCGTTGGCATCGAGCATGCGGCGAGCGACCGTGGCACCTGTGTCGCCGTCCGAGCGAACCTTGGACCAGGTCTTGTATGTCGAGTTGATATAGCTCTGCGCGGCAAGGCCAAGCACCGTGCAGACAAGAACAACCAGCAGGTACAGCGGGTCAATGCCAAAGCCGTATCCATAGTAATAAGGCATGCGAATTCCTCCGAATCGAATTACACGTTGGAGGCATTCTACCCACTCAAGCGGCTAGGCTTCCCTACAGGAGCTCGATTTTGCCGTCCTTCACCGTCAACCCCATGTTGCCCGAGAGCAGATCGTCCAGGCGCGAGCCCACGAGCTCAAAGCGCCAGCCTTCGCGCAGGGGGCTTTCCTCGGGATGCTCAATATAGTCGGCCAGGTCATCGCGCGAGGCGATGACCGAGGTCGCCACGCCCGAGCGCTCGGCGACCAGGCGAATGAGCGCATACATCAGGTCCGTCACACTCTCCAACTCCGGCGAAATCTGACGGTGTCCGCGCACCATGAGCGGCAGGCGATCATGTGGGCAGCTCGCACCGCGCTTAATGGCCATGAGCGCGCCGTCCACGTCGCGCTCCCCCAGCTGGTCGGTACCGCGAATGCTGCGGAACTCCTCAACACGAACGGGATTACGTTTAACCAGGGCCAGCAGCGTATCGTCGGACATGACCCACTTGCGCGGGATGTTGCGGCGCTCGGCGCGGTCCTCGCGCCAAGCGGCAAGCTCACGCGCGATGCCCAACTGGTGGCGGCTACAGGAGTTGATGCGCTTGACCTTGCGGAATGCCTCGTGACGATCGGCGCGGTAGTGCGACTCGTCGGCCAGCGGGCGCAGCTCGTCGAGCACCCAGTCCACCCGGCCCAGCTCGCGCAGGCGACTCATCATCTCGGTAAAGGCGACGATCAGGTACTTGACGTCATCGATCGCATATTCAATCTGCTTATCGGTCAGCGGGCGGCGCGACCAATCGGTCAGCGACTCGGTCTTGGGCAATGAGACACCGCAAAACGTCTGCACGAGCGCGCCATAGGAAATCTGCTGGCGCTCGCCCAAAAAGGCGGCGGCCACCTGCGTGTCAAAAATGGGACGCGGCAGCACGCCCACGGTATGGAGCATAACCTCCATATCCTGCGAGCAGGCGTGAAAGACCTTGATCACGCTCTCATCGCCCATAAGCTCGGCGAGCGGCGTCAGGTCGTCGATCACCAGAGGATCGACCGCGACGCTCTCGGCAGGGGTGGCAATCTGGACCAAGCACAGGCGCGGGTGGAACGTGCGCTCGCGCAAAAACTCGGTATCGACGGCAATCGCGTCGAACTCGCGGGCGCGCTGGCAAAAGTCGAGTAGAGCCTGATGTGTGGAAATGTACATATCAACCCATCGAATAAGGTTAGGCCCGAAAAACACGGGTAGGATATCGGCATTGCCTTACAACTATACTCGGTTAGTCACAGAACGGGAACGTAAGTATGCGCTGCCTTATCATCCACAACCCGGCATCGGGCCCCAGCTCAGATGAAATCTACGCGTTCACGCACGCCCTCGCGCAGGGCGGCGACGAGGTCGTGATGCGCTTTATCGGCGATGGCATGGAACCCGAGGACGCCGTGGCAGACGTGCGCGAGTTTGATCGCGTGGTCGTTTCGGGCGGCGACGGCACCGTCTCCAACGTGCTCGACCAAATGCGCGGGTGCGGTGTCCCCACGCTCGTCTTCCCCTCCGGCACAGCCTGCCTGTTCTTTAACAACATCGGTAATGCCCCCGAGGCAGCGGCGCTTGCCAAGGCTTGCCGCGCCGGTCGCACGGTCAAAGTGGACATGGGCGAGCTCTTTTGGCTCGACGAGAACGGCAACGAGAAGCGCCACGGCTTTATCATCATCGCCGGCTCGGGCTTCGACGCCGAGATCATGATGAAGGCCGCCCCCGCCAAAAACGACATCGGCGAGATCGCCTATTTCCTGTCGGCGCTCGCCACACCCAACCCCACGGTGGCGCATTTTACGATTGAGCATGACGGCATTGTCGAGGAGCTCGATGGCATCTGCTGCATGGCCGGCAACACCTCGGTCATTCAAAACGATATCAACCTGTTCCCCGATTGCCGCATGAACGACGGCATGGTCGACATCGCGGTCATCGAGCCCGTAAAAACCGTCCAGCTCCTGCCCACTGTGATCACCGCCGCGCTCGACCCCGCCGGCAAGGTGCTCGGCCGTCCGCAGTTCAAGATCATCCAGACCAAGGAAGCCAAGATCACCTGCACGCCGTCGCTGGGCATGCAGTTCGATGGCGAGATCATCTCCAGCAACTCGGGCGTCTTTGGAGCCCGCGCGCTTCCGCAATGCCTCGACCTCATCGTCGACGAATTCTCCCCGCTCGGAAAATAGGAGGACCCCATGAACGACAACCCCCTGATTGGCTTTATCGTCATCGTTCTAGCCATGCTCGTCGGCTATGCGATTAACGTGATCCACCGCCGGAAGAAGTAATTCCACATTGGTATGATATTCATCCAATTATCGTCTCCCCCGTTGTTTATGCATTTGCCAGACAGCGGGGGATTTTTCTTTGTGCCCCGTGCAAGGCACTTTATTCAGGTACAGTAATTGCAGGGCGTCTTTATTTAACTAAAGCTAGATAATGAGTATTCTTGTCCGCTCATCGCATATTTTAGGACGCTCATCGAGTATTTCATCGAAATAGATGGATACTATTTAGACTTCCGATAGGCTAATAGATGTATTTATTAGCTGAAATCCTGCACGGTTCCGCGGGGTTTCAACGGTTGGGAGGGATCATGAGGTTTACTCATCCTGTCAACACGCTCAAAAAGCTCGGCTGCGGCCTTGCGTTTGGAGCAGCGGCCATCATGGCCATGCCGACTTCGGCGCTCGCCTGCACCCAGATCTACATGGGCGGCAAGCTCACGGCAGACGGCAACACGTACTATGGCCGTTCCGAGGACTTCGGTCCGCGCTATGTCAAGCACTTTGGCATTGAGCCCGCACACAAGGACGGCAACAAGTACACCTCGGTCGAGTCCGGTTTTGAGTACAAGTCCAAGGGCGCAACCTACCGCTACACCTTCGTTCGCGACAACCCCTCGCAGTGGGAAGATCGCTACGACGCATATTCCGAGGCTGGCATCAACGAGAAGGGCGTTTCCTGCTCTGCCACGCTGAGCACCTCCTATAACGAGAAGGCCGAAGAGGCCGATCCCATCACCGAGGAGACTGGCATTGGCGAGTACAGCTATGCCAGCGTCATCCTGGGCGAGAGCGCCACGGCCCGCGAGGGCGTCGAGCTCATCGGCAGTCTGATCGACGAGCAGGGCGTCTGCTCCAACGACCAGATCATCATCGCCGACAGCACCGAGACCTGGCTGTTCGCCGCGCTTTCCGGCCATCAGTGGATTGCCATGAAGCTCGCCGATGACATCGCCTCGCTCAACCCCAACATCGGCAACCTCACCTATAACGTCGACCTCGATGACACCGAGAACTGCCTCCATTCCGAGGGCATCGAGTCCATGCCCAAGGAGAAGGGCTTTGCCGAGTACACCGACGGCAAGTTCGACGTCGCCAAGACCTACGGCGAGGAGATTGGCGAGGCCGGTATGCACCAGTGGTCGCGCTATATCCAGGGTCGCGATTACTTCATGGCCCCGCTGGCTGAAGGCACCGACTACGAGATCGTCAAGGACGAGCGAGAAGACGCTCGCGCCACGACCGGCGCTCTGGTCCACGAGATGCAGCCGCTGTTCTTCCAGCCCGGCAAGTCCGACTGGAACACCTTTGAAATGATCCGTTCCTTCGCCGCTCGCGGCGAAAATGTCGCCGGCCTCAACGCCAACACCGACGGCGCCTATGCCATCGGCTCCAACCGCAACACCGAGATCCACACCTTCCAGATCCGTCACGGCATGGATCCCGAGATCGCGACCATCCAGTGGGAGATGCTCTCCAACGCCGAGTTCTCCGTCGCTATCCCCCTCTACTCCGCACTGCTCACCGAGGTCAGCCCCTACTTTAGCGATCAGGATGTCTCCTTCAATCACTGCGAAGAGGAAGACGTCGTGAACAACGAGGAGCCCAAGAACTCCATCAACTACGTCCTCATGGACATCAACACGCTCGCCTATGAGAACCGCGACCACTGCGCTACCGGCGTCCGCGCCTACCTCGACGCCCTGCAGAAGGAGCTCATCGAGCAGAACCTGACCGTCGACGAGGCCATGCAGGCCGCCGAGGGCACCGAGGCCCGCACCGCCCTGGCCAACAAGGCCGGCAAGGCTGCCACCAAAAACACCTACCTCAAATGCAAGGCCATGCTCGAGGAGATGCGTGACTACCTCAAGGAGGGCGACTTCTCCGAGGAGTTCGTCCCGAGTGACTACGATGCCGACAACGACTGCCTGGTCGAGTCCATCACCTACGCCGACGAGGCACTCTCCGATGAGGACGTAGCCGAGCCCGAGGTCGAGAAGAAAGAGGCCACCGAGGAGAAGTCCGAGGGCAACAACATGGCCGCCATGGCCGTTGGTGCCGTCGTCATCATCGGTGTCTGCGGCTTCGTGCTCTATCGTCGCAAGAAGGCCTAAGGCCCTCACGCTCTAGGGGAGGGCAAGACAGTGCGAGCGGTCTTGCCCTCCTCGCCTGTCATCCGACCGGCGGGAAACATCGCCGAAATCTTTTCAAAAAAGATTCCCTGCACACACTTCGCTGTGCTATAGTGCAGCGCAACAGCAACTAGGTGCGACCGCGCCACGGCATCACGAAAGGAGCCACCAACATGAAGAACACGATGACGTCTCTCAACAACTGGTGGTGGCGTGATGCGAATGCGATCGGTCGACAGTGAGTCCCTCACGCCTGTTTTTGCGCTCTAGGTGATTGGAAGGCCTCCGGTTTCGACCGGGGGCCTTTTTTCTATCTCGAGCCCAATCGCATTCGCATCACGCGCCTCCGCTTTCTTCTCTTGCACTTCCCTTCCGAAAGGATTTTCACCATGTCTCAGAACACCACCACCGCACAGCCCCGCACCGTCCAGACCGCCGACCGCGGCAAACTCGACGTCCGCGCTCTTGTCTTGCTCGCCATCCTGCTTGCCGCCGGCTTCATCCTCAACTTCACCGTCGGCAAGGCCATCTCCGGCATCTCGGGCGGCATGATCAGCCCCGAGTTCATCATCTCGGCCTTCTGCCTCACCATCCTGGTCGTTCGCCCCAACATCGGCCAGGCACTCGTCATCGGCCTGATCTCGGCCGCCGTGATCCAGATCACCACCACCTCGCCGTTTGTCGATTTTGCCGCCGAGGGCATCGCTGCCATGCTCATGGCCGTCATTGTCAACGCTGCTGCCAAGGACGGCCAGGTTAAGCCCGCCGTCGCCATCGTCGCAACGTTCGTGACCACCTTTGCCTCGGGCGTCATCTTCATGGTCATCAAGATGGCCATGCTCGGCGTGGTGAGCGAGCTCGCCGCTGCCATGCTGCCCGTCGTCGCCATGACCGCCGTCTTTAACGCCATCCTGGTCGGCGCTCTCTACCTGCCCATCCAGAAGGCCCTTAAGCTCAACTAACCCGCTCGGCTTTACGAATCACCCCATCTTGGCGTTCATTCGTCGCTCGCATACCCAAGTACGCTTCGCTCCTCTTTCGCGCCAACCTGGGGCCCCTCGTAAAGCCGTCTCCGTGCTCCACCACCAAAGACTGTCCCAAACAACGAGCTTTTGGGGACGTTCTTAAACGACTAGCTATGTAAGAACATCCCCGATGACTATGAAAGGTATCCATGGAAACGATCATCAACGTCGACGATGTCTCGTTCTCCTATGGCACGCAGACCGAGCAGGCGCTTAAGCATATCTCGCTCGGCGTGAACAGGGGAGATTTTATCGGCATCATTGGGCCCTCGGGCGCCGGCAAGTCCACACTTGCCGCCTGCCTGTCGGGAGCCGTTCCCCACCATTACACCGGAACGTTCTTTGGGTCCGTCATGGTTGACGGCCATGACACCTGTGAAGTTTCGCTCACCGATGTGTCGCAGATTGTCGGCAGCGTGTTGCAGGACATCGACACGCAGATGGTCGCCTCGGTCGTCGAGGACGAGATGCTATTTGGCCTGGAGAACTTTGGCGTTCCCCACGACCAAATCGAGCAACGTGTGAGCGAGACGCTCGAGACCGTCGGCATCAGCGACCTGCGCGAACGCGAGATCGCCACGCTTTCGGGCGGCCAAAAGCAAAAGGTTGCTATCGCCGCCATCCTCGCCATGCGTCCGCGTGTGCTCGTGCTCGACGAACCCACTGCGGCGCTCGACCCCGCCAGCTCCACGCTGGTCTTCGAGACCCTGCGTGAGGCCAACCGTGCACTCGGCATCACCATCGTCGTCGTTGAGCAAAAGGTCGCCCTGCTTTCGGAGTACTGTAACCGCGTGCTCGTGCTCAATCATGGCAAAATCGCGCTACAGGGCGAGCCGCACGAGGTCTTCGCGCACGCCGATGAGCTCCGCGCCATCGGCGTTGATTGCCCGCGTGTCACGCGCATTTTCAACAGCCTCGAGGCCGACGGCCTGGCCAGCGGCACTCCCTGTTTGGATGTTGATGAGGCCGAGCGCCTGATTACGAGCATCGTCGACCCCGCACACGCAAGCAGCGACATTCAGGCACCCGCCGGCTCACCGCACGCACCGTCGTTGCGCCCGCACGCCAAGGACGCCGAGCCCGTGCTCACCTTCGATCACGTTGAGTTTGCCTATCCCAATGGCGGCGCCGCCGTCCACGACCTCAACCTGACCCTCTATCCCGGCGAGCTCGTGGGTATCGTCGGCCAAAACGGCGCCGGCAAGACCACGCTCACCAAGCTGCTTACAGGCCTGCTTAAGCCCGCCTTGGGCAGCGTGCGCGTCACGGGACTGGATACCGCAGCCGTTCCCACGA
>CALGKS010000330.1 GCA_937930475.1 uncultured Collinsella sp.
CTCGCCGTAAATCTTGTAGATGTGCACGGCGAGCGACTCACCGGGGCGGAACACGTTCCAGGCGCAGGTGGGGCTCGACAGGTTAAAGCTCAAGAAGTTGAGGCGAACCGGCGAACTCATGCCCGAAGTGAAGAGCAGTGCTGCGGCCTCGCCAAAGACGCGGCCGGCCGAAAGCACGATGCCGGTCACGATGGCGGGCATGGCCTCGGGAATCAGGATGTGCAGCGTGGCCTCCCAGCGGGTGAGGCCCATGGCCAGGCACGCATCGCGCTGGGCCTGCGGCACATCCTCGAGCGCCTGCTGAATCACGCGCACCAGGATGGGGATGTTGAACATGGTGAGCGCGACGGCGCCGGAGATGATGGAATACTTCCAGCCCAGCTGCACCGAGAACACCAGAAATCCGAACATGCCGACGACGATGGAAGGCAGCGAGGACAGCGTCTCGATGGCGGTGGAGGCGATGTCGCGGACAGGGCCGTCGGGTGCGTACTCGACCAGGAAGACCGCGCCGCCCAGGCTGATGGGCACCGAGATAACCAAGGTGATCAGCAGCAGGTAGAACGAGTCGAACAGCTGGTAGAGCACGCCGCCTTGGGTTCCGTTGGCGCGCGACGGCTCCGTGAGGAAGCCCGGCTGGAACAGCGTCGAGATGCCCTCGAACAGGATGTAGGCCACCATGGAAACGACGATGAGCATGACGATGGCGACGATTGCCGTCAACACGCCCGTGGCGATGCGGTCCTGTTTTTGGACACGCCCGAGTCTCGCCTCGTCGATGTGGATGCGCGTGCTAGCCACGAGCCTTCGCCCCCTTGCGGCCAATGAGATGGATGATCAGGATGAAGATGAGGCTCATGCCCATCAGCAGCAGACCGAGTGCCCACAGGACATCGTCCTGGGCCGAGCCCTCGGCATAGACCGCCATGGACGTGGTGAGCGTGGTCGTGATGGTCGAAGCCGGCGACAACAGCGACGTCGGCATGGCCTCGATACCGCCGATAACCATGCGCACGGCGAGCGTCTCGCCAAAGGCGCGGGTCATACCCAGGATGACCGCGGTCATGAGCGACGGCATGGCGGACTTGAGCACCACGTGCCAGATGGTCTGCCAGCGCGTGTAGCCCAGCGCGAGCGAGCCCTGACGGTAGCTGTCGGGCACGGCACGCAGGCCGTCGACCGAAAGCGTGGTCATGGTCGGCAGGATCATGACGGCCAGCACGATGGCGCCGGGCAGGATGCCCAGGCCCGTGCTCACGTGGAAGACGCTCTTCATAAGGCCGACGAC
>CALGKS010000331.1 GCA_937930475.1 uncultured Collinsella sp.
CTCCTTGAACGCCTGCTCGTTCTCGCGGTTGAAGAAGTAGTTCTTAAGGAGCTCCGCCGTCGTCAGGCGCACCCCGAGCGAGTTGATGGTGTCGAATATCTGCTGCTCGTCCTCGCCCTCGGTAAGATCGATGCAGACGAACTGGACGTTCGACTTGATCGTGTTCCTGTCGACCTTCTCCGGGTCGATATTCTTGAGGAAGTAGTTGTAGGCAAGGACGATGGCCGAGGAGCCCTCGAGGGGTTCGCAGCCCGTGGCGCTGACGACCTTTTCGAAATCCTGCCGGTCGTACTTGCCGTGCCGCAAGGCGACATCGCCGGTCTCCAGGACGAAATCTCGCTCAAACAAATTGTTGGTGCCGTTTTTTGCACAGAGTGCCTTGAAGAAGATGACCATGGTCGTGAGTCGCTGCTGGCCGTCGATGACGGTGCGAACCTCGGAGACCTCGGACCAGGTGTTGCCGGAGGAGGCCTGCTTCAGGATGATGGAGCCCAGGAAATAGGGCCGCTTCGAGGCCGTGACGAACTCCATGTCGCCGAGGAAACGCTCCCATTGCTCTTCTCCCCAGACGTACGCCCTTTGGTAAAAAGGTATTTCGAGCAGGCGCGATCCGTTGAACACGCCGCTTATCGTTGCTTTTCCTGCATCCATCCTTAAAGCCCTATCTATCCTTTGCGGTTATTGCTGGCGGGGTCAATTTTATCAATACGCTGCTTGACCCTTTAATGTTCCCGGTCCTTGCCGTCTTCTCCCCAGAAGGTGCTCGAAGATGATGCGCAGGTCCTCGTCATCAAGGCAGCCGCCCTCGAGGCAGCCACGGTCGATGGTATCGATCATCGTCTGCCCCTTCTTCTTCGAGCGGTCGTAGATCACTATGTCGAGGGATAGCTCCCTGCCGTCGCGCGTGAACATCTCGTGCATGAATTCGGCACTGTTCGCTTGACTCCAATCGCGTACCGCGTGCTCGAGCGGGCCGCTTCCCCTCGATATGGCGACATCCCAATGCTCGCAGTTAAGCAGAAGAAGTCGGTTCATGAACTCGACGCCCGAAAAACCGAGTCTCGCAAACGGCGGAAATAGAGGGTCATCTGAAAAGACCGCAGCATACTCACTGCTCAACGGCATATACGCGAGATGAAAATCGTACGAGTCGTCCTCGGGCCCGATGATGAACATAGGCATCGACGTCGTAACGAACCCTGAGCCGACGGGTGCCCTAAGGATGGAGAAGCTCTTCTCAAAAAAAGCCTTTCGAATACGGTTAACTGGCACAATATCATCGTTGGAGAAGAGCATGGTTGCGGCGGCGGCAAGCTCGACCACCGCTTGGGAATCCCCGCGCCAATCCGACCAATCGAGCAAGCCGAGCTCATAGGGTGTCAGATGAACGTTTCTGAGCAGCTCTTCGGCAGTCTCGCGTGACCATTTCTTGTCGACGCGCATACTGATAGGGTGCCGGACGATGATATTTGCCGCCAGCTCGCAAACGGCGGCTTTCCCATCAGAATACCCTTCGTCTTCGCACTGGTCTTCTTTCTGGCGTTCCAAAAAGCGATCGTAAAGCGGCGCGATGCGGCTCTCGAGCTCAGATAGCTTAACCTCGATGAGGTTCTGCGCATAGAATCTGTCTGTCGCATCGCCTGTCGCATCGGCATGCTCGACCTCATAAAGATCGCGCATGCTGCAAAGGTTCTCGCAATTCGTGCGGAAGAAGGAGCCCTTCTGTCTGCTGTAGGCATGAAGCTGCCCGGAGGAATCCGCGAAATGGCGCAGGTAGAACCGCGGCACCCAGTGCTGCTTTCGCGTCATCTTTCCGGGCAGCTTCGACATCCTAAGCCTTCACCGCCTCGTATTGGTAGGTCGTGCGCACGTTGTAATGGAAGTCGTTTCCGAGGTCCAGCGCCTCGAAGTGCTTCTTGGCGCAGCCGATCTTGATCTTCTCCGCGTCGCGCAGGGCGGGCTCGCCGTTCTTGCCGCCCTTGGTCTCGGTCACGAAGTACACGCGCCGCTCGCCGTCGGCCTCCTCGACGTACGCCCAGTCGGGGTTGTAACTGCCGAGCGGCGTGTCGATCTTGAACGCCGAGGGCAATTTCGCGAACACGAGAACCTCCTCCTGCTTGTCTAGAGCCTCGGCAAAGGAGCGCTCGACCCCCGCCGAGTCGTAGACCACGTAGTTGTACAGGCTCTTGCTCGTCATGTCCGGCTTCCACGCGTTCTGCCCAAGGTAGGCCGTGTAGTCGTCAAGCTCGAGGTCGCGCATGGTGTACCACTCGTCCTCGGGAAGGCGCACGTACTTGATGCCCTGGGCGATGAGGTCGTTCTTCACGCGGTTGATCTTGTCGCCGACCTGCGCGAGGAAGGTCGCGGGGTCGATCTCGAACTCGTCGAGGCGGCTGCAGCCCTCGAGGATCGCCTTGATGGTGCCGCGGGTGAGCCCGACGGCGTCCTGCAGCTCTGCGATCGGGTCGGGAAGGTCGTATTTCACCTTTCCCGAAACGGACACCACGGAGGTGCCCGTGCCCTCG